>NZ_JARESU010000008.1:0-190831 GCF_046027075.1 Paraburkholderia sp. RL18-085-BIA-A
GGAAAAAAAAACGCAAGGAGCAGCAGGTAACAAATATCGGCTCCACGGTGCTCAATTTTTTCGCATTTATCGACGAACTCATACCTGGCCTGAACCTGCTCGGCCCCAATGGAAATATCCAAGCAGAGAAAAAATTTGTTCAAATAAGACCTACCGGCGGTGGGAAAGCCATCACACGAACGTTCTGGGTTCACGAAGCTCTAACGCGGCGCAGGGCTCCTCGACGGCGCCAGCCTATCTCAACATCTGCCGTCAATCGACTGTTCGAAGCCAACACAACTCTCGATGCGTCGCCATTTGTTACGCGCCGGCGTTACATCATGCTCCGACTCCTAGAAATCACCGGCGGCCGTCGAATGGAAGTCTCATTGGTGACGCTCGCGGACTTGGAGGAAGCAGGAAAAACGGGCGAACTTAAGATTTATACTGTCAAGCAAAGCCGTGATGACGTCTTCCGCTATGTCCCGGTCACGCAAGCTGACCTGAAAGACATTCTCTCTTTCGTTAAGCATTACCGCCAGCGAGTCATACGCCGCACCGTCGGAGTGACAAACGACCACGGTTTCCTGTTTGTCTCCGAGACAAACGGCAAACATCTCGAAATTGACACGCTTGGGAGTGAGTTCTCCGTACTTCGCAAGGCAGCTGGCATCGACGACGAAGAGGCGTGCATGCATGCGTTTCGCCATCGATTCACCACAAACATCTTCAGGGACTTAATCAGGACGCACCGATACCAAAGCGTGAGCGACCTCCGCCGCGCACTCCTTTCGACCGAAACGCTAAAAATGAAGGTTATGGAGTGGACTGGCCACAAGAGTCTCGAGGCTCTTGACCACTACATCCATCTCGCGTTCGAAACTGAGACAGAGTTCAAGGAGACACTTAACTTGCTTCATGCGAAGAAAGTCGTCCAGTCCCTGCAGCAGATACTTGTGGACTATGGCGCGCAATTTCGTGAGCCAAAGCCGAAGGTCAACTCGTTCATTTCGCTGGCTGAGGTCGTCGAGGCCGCGGCCTCAGAACTCAATGAGCTTTTGAGCCCGTCCGAGTCCTGAAAAATCGTTTGCTGCGGGCGCAATCTGCCGCACATGTAAAAGCAAAACGACAATCAGCATTTCAACTTTGCTGCTCACCCTGCCCCCGACGGTTTTCCCAGCGCGACCCTACGCCGCAAAGCAGCATTGTCGCGCATACGGGAAAAGTCGTCAGGCGGCTGCACCGAGGTCGCCGGTGCCCGGATTCAGTCTTCGAGCTGCTCGCGCAGCGCGCTGAGGTGAGCGGACAACGCATCTGCGCGGCCTTGGTCTTGATAGACGCGACTGTACGGCGAGGAGGGTTCCTCTCGAATTCGACCGACTATGGCGTTTTGGCGGCTATGCCCAACCGTGATGTAAGGTGCGAGTTCGGCTGCGTCAAACATCTCTCGCCGTTTTACGCGCTCCCTGCCGCTCTTGCCCGAATCAGACAAATAGTGCATCGCGGTCTCGATTTGGGAATGCGCGAGCCGCTCCGCGATTAACTTGTTTACCATTGGCAACGCCTCACCGACGCGCCATCCAGTCCGCATACACATTTCGACGGCGAGCGCAGCTTGAAAACGCCTAACCTGAGTCTTCGTCAATACATCGGTCTCTCGACTCGTCATCGCTATCTCCTGTCCGTAAGCGTGAAAACGAAAGCTGCGTCAATTGAACGCCGCTGAGAACAGCATAGGAGATAACGCGCCGAATCGCACGCACACAAAGGCTGAGAGGCCGCGGCCGGCCAACTATCCCGCGGAAAAACCCGAGCCGAGAGACAGGATGCGAACTTATGTCGTCCACGTCCTCACTCGCAATCAATCATGCCCTATTTCCTGAAATAGTTTGCCTACCGAACGCGACGCGCAGCGAAGAAGCGAACCTAGCCGAACAGGCGGCCGCGAAACATATCTACTCGTCGCGACTCGGCCAATGGCAATAGCTGCACTTCTTCGACTGCGAACGGTGGCATCACGTCAACGTCGTTGGTTATTCGGCTACCGGCTAACTCGTCGTGCAGGACGAACTGCTCAACGGCCGAGAGCGTCCAGTGCGGGTCGGCAGCGAGCTCCAACTTCTGGGTCACGCCTTCGCGCAGCTCGGCGAAGCGTTCGCTTTCCTCGCCTCGGGCATCGACGCAGCTGACCCAAAACCTCGGCTGGCGAGGTGAATCATAGAGCTTGCGCCCACCTTCGCGGTTAAAATCTGTTCAGCCAAAATGAATGAAATGCAACTAAGATATGCGTTCGCAAACTCGCTTCACGTGTACGCTTGATGACAATAACTATAGGAACAAGATGCGTAACAATGCACTTTACTTCCCCTATATGTCCGTCCCAAATTCGACATGGACATTGCGAACGCTGCTGTATTGGGACAAGCTTTCAGCCATCGTCCCAATTGAGTATGCGCATCGACCTGAAGAGCTCGATGCGTTCATGCGACAACTGCTCGACGTTGAATTGGTAGAGACGGTTATCCCAGCACAGCATCTGTGGAAGGTTGAGCAGTTTGCTCCTGGCTTCGTGAAGCTTCTAGAACCCAAGCTTAAGACACAACTTTACTCGCCCGAGAAGTTGAAGCTGCGACCGCGCGTACGTATCCATATCGAGAAGCTCGAGGGCATCGCCGATTTTCTTTTGAATTGCGGCGCTGCTGGGCGCGTCGACTACTCGTGGTACATGGTTGAAACTTCCATCGCGCGTCTGTTCATGGCCTATCTAACAGTATGTCTAGGCGCGCTTGACGAGGTCGACGCGGCACCCGTGACAAACAGGTGGGAATACGCATCCCTTTTTGAGCTGGGGTCAACAGTACGTCGTTTGAAGAAGCCAGAACATGAAAATGCAAGGCACGAAATTCTCGAATGTCTCTTGCCAGTGCCTGAAGGGAAAGTGACGCTCGCTGACATTGTGAAGTTCAAGCAAAAGCACGGTGACCTGCTCCCGGCGCTGCGTAGAATGATTGAAGTACGCTGAGCCGAAATCGCGTTGCTGGCCGACCCGGAGGACCGTGCAGACGCCATCAACGATTTCACTTGCCAGTCCAAGCTAAAGGTTGAAGAACTCAGCGACGCGATGCAGTTCAGCTGGAAAAAGCTGAAGTACGGTGCACTGTTTCCGCTTGTCGGAAGCGGAATACAGTGGGCGACCCCGACAGACAGCAAGCTTGTGTGGGCAGGAAACGCTCTAAGCTTCGTTGGCGCGGCGCACGCGGCTCTCACGGCAATCGGTGGGCTAAACGAGACCCAGCGAAAACAGCCGCTTGCATACATCGCACACGCGCGCCGATTGGCTGTGTGGGGCCACTGACATCCCCCCTTATTACTCGTTCATGTGGCCGGGCCGCGCAGCTTCGCCACTTGGTCTGAATATAGGACCGTGGTGTTCCATAAATCAGCCAAGCGACTCGAAAGCGGTCGAGAAATAGCTTGGATACCTCTGAAGCACCTCTTCAAAGCTCTCACGCTGTGTCTTAATGGCTGGCCCAACATAATCAAGTTGATAGCCATTGAGTACCAGTGTATCGCGCAATTCTTGTGCAATCACGCGGTCCGGAAACCCTGACTCATAGCAGGCAATCGCGAGATTGTCCGGCAAACCGTACTTGAATGCTTTCAGGAAAAGGTTCAACGGCTTAGCAAGCGGATTCTGAAAGGTACTCTCACCGAAGAGAAACTGCGCCACCGCTGAGAGTAGCAGCGAACATTCAAACGCAAGCGTCTTTTCGAGGAAATCAAGGACATCATCGTCCGATAGTCTTCGCCTCTTTTTTTCTCCCCAAGGTCTAGTACCCTTCGCATCAACGACGTGCTTCAAGATTGAATGATAGGGTTTTCCGTCAAGCCACATTGCTGCGATTTCATGCCCTAGCCCGCTGGGGGCGACGGTGTGAAAAAAGAGACTATCGGACAGTTCGCTTATCAACGGCCAAATAGCATTCAGCCAATCGGATGAGCTTTCGAGCACATACAGTTCCTCCGCATGCTGGCTCACCCAATCTGCTATTTTGCGTGCGTCCCTTGCACTTAAAAGCGTCTTCGCAAAAGCCGCTTGCCTCGCAGGCTCTGGCTCCAAAGAATTTACATATGCTGACAACTGCGCAAACAGCTCAACGATTCCGGCTTTCTTGACTTCATCACCAAGGTGAAATGCCAAGGTTGACTTCGCCAGCTCTTCCACGCGCAACAAGAACTCTTGGTACGAATCTTCCCCACGATTCGCCATGAGGTAACTTTCCACCGCATCCAGCAATTTGCGCCGGTTACGCAGGTCCTCCAATACCATGTCATGGTCAAACGGATTCTTTCCCGGCAACGCCGCCAAGAAAGCTGCTGCCTGCTCCCAATTAGCTTCATCACCGAGCAGTAACCTACAGACGTCTGCTGCCGAGATTTCGTAGGTATGCGTTCCATTTCTGCTTTTGAAGGGAGCAAGGATTTGCAGCAGCGAGCTCGTCGTGTCCTCCGACTTCTCGGCCGTAAGAAGGTCCTTTGAGTGGTCGAATCGCCATCCCTCAGTGAACGAGTTCCGCTTATCGTACAGCTGTGGGTCAGCAAATATCACAAGCCCTTCTGTGTGCATACCTGCACGTCCCGCCCGGCCCATAAGATTCTGAAAATCACGGACTTTCACGCGCTCGGTCGATTGTTGAACCCCTGCGACAATCAAATATCGGATTGGCAAGTTAACGCCTTGCGCGAGTGTGGAAGTACATGCAATGAATCGAATGTATCCACGCTGCATCGCATGTTCAATCGCGAGCCTTAGCCCGTGAGGCGTGTTGCCGTGATGCACGAACACTCCAAGGCCCGCTGCGGTATAAAGAGATGAGGCAACGCCGAAATGGTCCGCGACCAGATTTTGCAGTCGAGACAGCTCTTCTGGGTCAGAGTAAGCCGCTGGAGGCGTTAATGCTAAGCCTCGACGATAAACCTCAGCAGCACGCTCGGCAAACTTTGCTGCGGTGGCCTTTTTCCCACAGAAGACGGCTACGGAACCTTGGGGTGCCAGTCGAATTCCGAGATAAAGTGAGATGTCGTTGGAGTCACCCTTTTCCGGAAAATTTCGGGGCTTCTCCCGCTTCGAGACTGTGAGGGAACTCTGCTCGATGACCCGAGGTACGAAATAATCGTATTGTGTGTAGCTAGGCGACTCGTAGAACAAAAGCTGTCCCATCGTTTCAACCCAACTGGCGAACGCGATTGACCGGGTCGTCGGAGTAAGCCGTTGGCCTGATACGACAATTGAATCTTCTCCAATCAACCAATCTCCAATCGCTTTCGCATTGTTGACGACTGCCGATATAAGCAGCGTCTGCGAGTTTGTCGATATGAGCTTCTTGATTTCAGTCAGGAGAAGTTCATAGGTAATGCCTCTGCTGCCAGAATCGAATTGATGTCCCTCGTCGTAGACGACTACACCGATGTCGTCGACCAGTTTCGGCGTTTGCCGCAGGACGTACAGTAACTTCTCCGGCGTGAGTACGAGCACAAAGCGCGCTTCGGATGCGCCGCTGCCAAGCAGCTCCGCTATCTGGTCGAGAAAGTCCAACTGAATGGCGTCGGATAGCTCGTTCACTTTAATGCCGTCGGGCTTAAACGCCTGCCGCAGGGTTGTGCCAATCTCATGGCAGAGCGCCTTAAATGGGGCAACCACAACAGCGATTCTGGCGCGGCCTGAGAGGAACGCGCTGCGCAGCACGATTTCCACGGAGCGCGTTTTTCCCGCGCTCGTGGGCATCTGAACCACACCGGAAGCGCCTTTGAATATTCCGCGCTCCCCTAAAAGCGTCTGAGCTGGCCAGAGCTCCTTTGGGAAGCTCTGCCGTTGTAGTATCTGTATCCATTGTCCCGTCGTCAGGCCGGTGAACGACGGAAGGGTCGTCCAGACAGAAGCCGCGAGGCGTAACCTCACAACCGCGGCAAATAGGTCAACGAGCAGCAGCTCATGCGCAGTCGCTGACTCGTAGGCCTGCCGTCGCAGTTTGACCAGGCTATGCTCCAACTCGTCGCGACTTGACCCTTCATTGAAGTGAAGGAATAGAAGCATAGCTATGGTATTCAGCTCGCTTCCCAACGACCGATGTTCGACGGTTGGATAGAGGTCCCATGGACCCTGTAACACCCAGCGCAACATGCGCGAGAGCGGGTCATCGTCCAGCTCTCCGTCAAGGGAGCGCGCGAGCACCAGACTGCTCCCTGGACGCCGAGCGATGTAGTAGGCCGCGGACGCGAGGAGCAGGATGTCGCCCCGAATAGAATCGGAATACTTCGACTCGAGCAGCGCGTCTAGGTAGCTGGCCGAAAAATCGAGGTCGTCAAAACCCGAACCTTGAGCGTCGACGACGGGAGCGGCGCTCTCGCATACTTCGGCTGCGACGTCGCCCAGAGTGCCAACTGTGAGTAGGATGAGTTGGTTGGGGTCCGTCCGCTCAGGCAGTGCGAGATGCATCGATTCTGGCAAACCGAACTCGTACATCTTGCCCTTAGAGCGCGTGATACCGAACAGCCTGCGACTATTAGTTTCCGGCTTCATTCGCAGCCCGTTCGTATAACGATGTTACGAGCGTCATCAGGTCAATACCCTTAATGACGAGGAGCTCGAGATTTGCAGCGTTTTGGTGATTTTTGATTGTAGTTGAAGCTAGCCCGGCAGGGTCATATGAGGCGCCCGATAGCATCGTCGCGGCACCCGAACGATATAGATAGGGTCGGTCCGCTATCGATTGAAAGCGCTGTACGACGAGCGCCTTTTCTTTTTTCTTCGCTCGTAAAAGACGTCGCTTGGTCGCATTGAGCGACTCCGCTCTCCGGAGATAGTCCTTTGACGAGTCGTCTACGGCAACCTGTAATCTGTCAACGTACTTATTCCCTGAAAGCAGAGCTTTGACTTCGAATGCAAGCATAGAATCGTCAGGCGCCGGATTGGATGGGTCTGGACAAATAAAGCCGAGTATGTCCACGCCTTTAACCGATTCGTTTCGCACAGCTTTATCTGCGTACTTATCTTGGGGAACCCAGTATCCAAGAACATGCTCAACGTAGTCAGATACAAGCAATTCTGCAAAATCGCCTGCACGAATGCTTGGACCTGGCGGTGAACTGACATCGGGGAAAGCAAACTGAAGAAGGTAGTCTGCACGCGACACTCCCAGGCCGTCTCTGAGTTCGTCAATTTCTTCATCGAGACAATAGCGTTGCCGGAAGGACCTTGCCCAGGCAGATAGGACATTCCCGTCGGTTGGAGCCGTAAGCTCCAATACCTGGATTTTTTCGCTTTCATTGGTTACAACCGTTGCCCCCGTGGACTTTAAGCATGCAATCCAAGGGCACAGAGACTTGTTCGTCATCCCAGCTTTTTGTGAATTATCGAGACTGCCGGCTGAGACAGCTGCCGCCGGAGGGAATTGTTTCATAACTCAGCCTTCAAAACCTTGGCATTTTCAGCCGCTCAAACCGGATACGCGACGGAATTGTCAACCGCGAAAATTATAGGAAAAGGCCATCTGTAGCCCGTCTGCACATGCGATTTGAATATGAAAATGTTTTTGACGAGATTCTGTCTTGCATCACGATGTTCCGCTACCGATGTATCGACGGCGAGCAAGACGTGGCGCGGGCCGAGAATCCCCAATCTATTGCGCCATTCTAGTGCACGCGGGCTCGAACCCAAACAACCTGCCGCCCCAAGCGCCTCAGCTAGGTCTGAGCGAATGAAGGCAAGGTTCTCGAGGCGCGTGAGCCGAGTAACGAGTTCCGGATAGTGTTGGGCGAATACCCGCGGTTTGAGGCGGAGTTCCGACGTCATTGCGGAAGTCTTGCTTCGAGCTGATGGGAAGTGTGAAGGGGGTAGGCTGTTGGCACCGTTTCAGCGTTCAGACGGGACGCCGTGCTGTTCATCACGATTGAAGACGAATCCGGTCAGACGAACATCATCCTCCGACCCGCGCTGCTGGAGAAGTATCGACGCGAAGCTCTCGGCGCATCGTTGTTGGCCGTGTACGTCGTTTGGCAGGTCGAAGGCAAGGTGAGGCACATCGCGGCGCAGCATCTGGTCAACCGCGCCGACCCTTTCGGCGGCTTGCACGTCGAATCGTACGACTTCCACTAGCTCCTATGCGAATCCCTTTATGTACCGATAATCCCAAATCAATTTACCGTCTCTATAAAAGAGAAATCTGGTATAACCGAGCGCTTATGTGATTTACGCTTTATACCAACGCATCGAATCCACCACAAAACGTTTTTGCGGGCTAACGCAAAGCTGAGCGGCGACATCGAGAGGCCAAACCTGTGTGGCATGACAACGAAACTACCGTTGACTATCTAAATTTCGGCATCGTAGCGGATGCTTGCGCGAAGTTGCTCCAACAAGCTCGCGGCGAGCCGATTTCTGTCGGGATTTCCGGTGGATGGGGCGCCGGCAAAAGCTCGCTCGTAAAGATGGTCGGACAACGTCTCGAAGGGTTCAACGAGCCCGGCGAGAACAGCTACGTTTTTGTCACGTTCAATCCTTGGCTTTATCAAGACTTCGATAGCGCTCGCAGCGCTCTTTTGCAGTTAGTTGGCGACAAAATTCTCGAAGAAGCCAGCGAGCGAGAAGGGCTGCGCGACAAAGCGCTACGCCTTCTGAAACGCATAAACGTGCTTCGTCTCGTACAACTGGGTGGTGAAGCCGCCGCTACCTATTTCACCGGTGTTCCTGTTGGGATGATTGGCCGAGCCATGAAGAAATTCGGCCTGCTCGATAGCGATAAAAAAGACGACGAGGATAAGAAGGACGACGACAAGGACGATGGACTTCTCAAAAAAGCGGAGCCACTTTCACTGCCGAACGAGATACATGAGTTTCGTGTGGCGCTCGAAGCCTTATTGGAGGAGCTAAAAATCACTTTGGTCGTCTTCGTGGACGACCTTGACCGATGCTTGCCCAAGACCGCTATTTCCACGCTCGAATCCATCCGGCTGCTACTCTTTATCAAGCGGAGCGCGTTCGTTATTGCAGCCGACAACGATTTCATCAAGGGTGCAGTCCGCATTCATTTTGCTGGCACGGAAATCAAGGACGAGGTAGCGACGAACTACTTCGACAAGTTGATTCAGGTTCCACTGCATGTTCCGCGGCTCGGCGTGAACGAAGCAAAAGCATATATCGCGCTCTTGCTGTTGCAGAGAGCATGTCAGGACGGCCAGCTCGAGGACGAGAAATTCGCAGCCGCCCAGGTCGCTATGTCCAAAAGGCTGAGAGAAGCATGGCGTGGGGATTCCGTCACACTGGACTTTTTAGAGGCGCAGGCTGCCGGTAGCTTGGACATGGTCGAGCTGATGCGGCTTGCCGACGGGTTAGCGCCATTGCTGACGAGGTCCGGCGCAGTCGACGGAAACCCTCGCCTGATGAAGCGATTTCTCAACACGGTTTTCCTTCGCTCCAGCTTGGCTGAGCCGCAAGGCATCAGGCTTGACCTTCAGGCCCTCGCAAAATGGCATCTCGTCGAACGTTGCGCCCCAACGCTTGCGACAGCGCTCGCAAACCTTGTGACGTCAGAGCATGACGGCCGCGTGGACGCCTTGCGACTTGCTGAAGAAGCTAATGAAAAGGGAGAGCCGCTGGACGAACTTTTCATTTCCGACGACGCGTTCGTATCCCAATGGCTCGGGCTTGCGCCACCCTTGGGTGAAGTTGACCTCCGCCCTCTTCTTCACCTCAGTCGCGACACGGCAACCCGTGACTTTGGGGTGGACGATTTGACAGCGGGTGGCCGTGATTTGCGTGACGCGCTTGTCGCGGCTACAGCGCAAAATGTTCAACTTACCTCCGCAATCACCACGGCCGGTCCGGTACAAGCTGGACTGGCAATGTCGCGTGCGTGGGTGCTCAAGGCACCGAAGCGCTCGTGGAAAAAGCGTGAGGACGTGTTGATGCTCATCGAGACCTGCAAAGTGTTCCCGCAGCATGCTGCAAAGGCCAAGGAGTTACTGTTCTCCGCTCCCGTCAGCCAAATCGGTGTTGGCATCATTCCCGAACTGCAAGCACAACAATGGGCGAAGGACGTACTAGATAGGTGGTCAGCCGACCCCGCCTTCGACAAGCAGGCTAGACGTGCAATCGAGAACCAAGAAAAGAGGAATAAATAATGGGGACCTCAACTTCGAGCAAAGGTGGCGGCCCACGCTCGCCATTTGACCCGGAATGGCTCGAGGGGCCCGCCGCAGGTGGCGGTAACGGCGACATCGATGGCGGAGACAACGACGACAACAACGACGGTGGAGACGGCGCGGATGAAGGAGACCTCGGCGCAGACGACGATGGTCAGGTGGTAGACAACGGCGCTAACGCGCCGGGAGACCCGCCGCCTTCTCTGCTCAACCCGGCGAGACGCCTCGCCGGGGCTCGCAACGCCTTGGCAGGTGCGTTGCGAGGGGGTGGCCGAGACCAAATCAAGTCGGCTGCAAGGCGCATGGTTGGTCGGGGGATGGGTGGCCCAGCCCGCGCGGCAAGAACCATGCGTGCAACTGCGCAGGGCGCGGGGGCGTTGGGTCAATTCCTTACCCAAGCACGTGATGGGACAAATCCAAGAGTCGTAGATTGGGTCGCGCGCGTTCGCGCTGCAAATCTCTCTGCCAACGACCTCATCTTGGAAGTGGTGCGAGAGGTCATACCCAACTCTGGAAGCGTCGACGAAGAGTCGCTTCGCAACGCGGCGACGGAAACTCTCTCGATGCTGTACGAGACGTCTCCCGACGTGGACGTCTTTGGTCTCACCGACCAGCAAATCGCAGACGTCATCGGCTTCACCGTCGCCAACGACATCTGCAACCGAATGGACCTGCTGCTCGGTCAAACCTACGAAAAGCTGAAGTACACGCCCCAGCAAGTGCAAATGCAACGGAACGATGTCCGTGAATACGTCCATGGGCTCGTCCGAGTAGAACTCGACAAATTGGGACCACGGCCGGTAGACACCCATGGACTTGCGCGCGACGTCCTGTCGGCAACTTTGGAGGTATTCGGGGAATGAAAATCTTATGCACCGGTCCGGATAGCCTCCCGGAGAATCTTGAACCTGGCGAACAGGCCTTTTCGCTCTTCCGTTCGAGTAGGCGAGCGGACGTCGGAAACATCGCCAACAAATGGAAGAGATTGCTGAAACGTAGAGGCTTTGCCCCTGATGCAGCGACGTGGGATTTCGTTCAGTTTAGTCTCGCTGTTTGCGCGGCGGACTTAGCTTGCCTTCGAGAGACAAGTGCAGATGGTTGGACTCGAGTCATCGACCTCACGGTGGGCCTGCACGAGCCGATGCGGTGGGTCGGCCTCGAAGAGCACTTGGAAAAGATGCTCAAGCTGCTGACGGGCGACTATTGGAAACTTCACTTCATCGACGGCGGCGAAGCACCGCCTGCGGGCAAGGTCGCAGCCGTTCCACACGATTGCGTATGCCTTCTCTCGGGAGGCCTGGACAGTCTGGTCGGTGGAATTGACCTTGTGTCGCAACGTCGCCGACCCGTATTCGTCTCCCAACTCGCTCATGACGATTCCGCCCGGCAAATCTCGTACGCTCGACGACTAGGCGGCCCCGACGCACATTGGCAATGGAGCCACGGCATCAATTTTTCGGGCCAACGCGAACCATCAACCCGTGCTCGGTCACTCGCTTTCTATGCGTTCGCCGTACTTGCTGCGTCTCGAGTGGAAGGAGAGCGAGTTCAGGTGTACGTGCCGGAGAACGGCTTCATCTGTATCAACCCGCCCCTGGTACCGGGCCGCGTATCGAGCTTGAGCACGAAGACGACACACCCTCAATTCATCTCGATGATGCAAGAGCTGCTGGATGAAATCGGCATCAGCATCGCCCTTGAACTACCCTATCGATTCAAAACGAAAGGACAGATGCTCCGAGAGTGCCTCAATCAGGAACTGCTCGAGGAACTGGCGAGCGACACGACAAGCTGCGGTCGATTCCGAACCTATAATCGACAACACTGCGGGCGATGCGTCCCGTGCATGATTCGAAAAGGCGCGTTTCATGTTTGGGGCGCCGGGAAAGATGAAACGGTCTACAGGCACGAATCACTTTTGGTGGCAGAGAAATCTAGCGGCCCCGATGACGCCATGGCAGCAGCGCTTGCGGTCCTCACCGTCGAGGAGCGAGGGCTCGACCGATTCCTCGGCGCTACGCTTGGATTCGCCCCAACGGCCGACCGAGAATCGTATCGGGACACCATGAGACGCGGCCTTTCTGAGGTCGAAGCAATTCTCCGTCGAGACGGCGTCCTCTGATGGATTTCCATTGCCACTTAGACCTCTATCCGGGCGCGAGAGCCGTCACCGATGAGGCGTCACGTCGTAACGAGTTCACGTGGCTCGTGACGACAAGCCCGCGCGCCTATGAAGCCACATCAAAGGTCCTTGGTCACGTTCCGCGCGTGCTTATCACCCCAGGTCTGCATCCGGAACTGGTCGAGCAGCGCGCGGGGGAGCTTCCGCAGCTGCTCAAGCAGATGGAGCAAGCTATGGCCATCGGCGAAGTGGGAATGGATGGCTCATATCGCTTCAAGTCGAGTTTGCCGACCCAAAGGACTGTGTTCGAAGCCGTCGTAACTCAGAGCAAAGAACTCGGTGGTAGGACCCTTAGTATTCACTCGAGAGGGGCCGTAAAGGAGGTGTTGTCCATCCTCCTGAAGAACCCCAAATTCGGCACCGCCGTTCTTCATTGGTTCAGTGGAACCCTGACCGAGATGGAAGTCGCCCACAAGATGGGGTGCTGGTTCAGCTTGGGCCCGGCTTCGTTTGCGAGCGCCGCCGGTCGAGCTCTCGCAGCTAGACTTCCCCGCGACAGAGTCGTTCCCGAAAGTGATGGGCCTTTCGCGTGCGAAGGCGGCGCCCCGATTCAGCCATGGAGCATGGCGCGGACTGCACAACTGCTGGCCGCGAGTTGGGGCTGCTCTGAATCGGACGCGCTGCAGACTCTAACTGAAAACGGCGGGATTTTGCTTGAGGTAATGGGGTGGCCGAGCGCTCGGTGAACGCCCGCCGTCGGCACGCTGGCCTCTTGCTCGGCTAACCCCAGTGATGAGCGCGATGCCAACTTGGACCCGACAGTTATGTTTCGCATTTGAGAATGTTCCACCTTGTGGCAGCTCACTCAGATGGTCGATGCGCCTCCGACGGCTTGCCCACGCGCAGCGTCATGGCAACGAACACCGCGGAGACTGCTGCAAGCGCGAGGATGAAAAAGAAGATAGCTGCGCCGACCTTGTGCGTGTCGAGCTGCACAACGAAGTCGCCGCACGCGTGAATTAGCGCAGCGCTCCCCACGAGATAGAGTTTGCGCGGACGTGTTGGTCGCACGCCCCGTTGCTTCTCTTTCATGCTGTATCACCGTCCCGCCGTGTGGCGCCAATTGAAGGTGATACGGATTCTTTTACATGCAGACCGAAATCCCGATAGACGCCTGCCTTAGCCTGCCTTGTCCTGTACAACGATGCTCAGGCCTGCCATATCTCGCTTTCTCATGATGCGCAGGCGTTCCGCCAAAGCTTTTCTTGTCAACCGCTGCTTGGTACCCTTCGCATCTGTCCAAAGGAGCGCGCCACCGTCGTCCACACCGTTGAATGGCCCGTCCTCTTCGATGGCGATTTCTCGCAGGGGTGTGAAAACTACGTTGGTGTCATAGCTTCCCTTTTTTTCTACAACCGCTTTAATCACTGGTGTTAGCAGGTCCCCACGAGTTGCCATCGTATGCCGCGTCACGCGCGACGGAGCTGTGGGCTCAGCACGGCCGGCCTGCTCCGGTAGCGTTGAGTTGTTCGCCACCCTTTCGCAAGCTTGATTGGCTGGCTGGCTAACATTGACAACTTGTTGAGAGACCGCACTAACGTTTGCCTCGACGTGCGGTGCAGCAAAACGGAACGTAATGCGTGGTTCGTGGTTTTCAAGCCATGTGTTTAGGTCATTCCAATACGCTTCTTCGTAGAACGTCCTAACCGGCCTGTCGTTCATATATTCATACCGTGCTCGCTCGCCTGGAGCGTGCATCGGAAGGTCACCTCGCCGTGCAGCGTTGGAGAGCTTTTCGATTAGTGCTTCGGAGCGTTCACCAGTCGCGGCAATCGCTGTCCCAGCATCAATCAATGTGTATCGCCCCAAAGCGCGGCGTTCAGCTGCTTGGCGGGTGTTGTCGGCGGTGGGAAACCGCCATTAAACGGCGGCGAGAATGCGCTTTTATGGGAGCGACTGGGGTCGCTCCCAGTGCCAGCATTTCGTCCCTTCGCGGCGTCAAGGATTCGCTGCGCCAAGCTGCGCTTGCCCTTGACCCCGCTGCGAGACTTTTCGCCAGCGCGATGCTCAAAAATCGTTCCCGGAAAACACCCGCCGCCGTTTAGCGGCGGATTTAGACCGCCGTTTACAGCGGGCGAGCTGCTCGGTGAGCTCGGCGGTGTTTGCCATCGTTCGGGATGCACTTTGGCGTTGCGAACTGCTCATCAATGCCCAGTCTGCGGGTGTCAGGTCAATGGTCGACAATGCACGAGTATCGGGGGCAACTTCTGGAACAACAATTTCTGGCTTAACCGAGATGTTGGCGCGTCCTTCAGAATTGCGCGTCTGTCCTTGAGAATCTTGCCATCGCAGGTCATAGCGCTCGAGATACCGCTTTACATCATCTCGGCGGATGAAACCCACCGTGGTGTCTATGGTCGAAATGCCTTCCGCGGTTACCAGCGCGAATTCACCATTACTAACGCTCTGTGCTATTTGGGCCTTGTGCGCTGTCGATACGTCACACCATCTAGCCTGCGCCTTTTGCATCTCGGCACTCTCGCAAAAATCTCCGCCCAGCGACCATGCTGGGCGGTTGGTTGCCTGTTCGAAGACTTCGCGCCACTCGGCGAATTGGGCGCGCGAACATCGCGTTGGGGGATTCCCACATACCGAACGCAAAATTTGCCAATCGGCACCAGACAACGGTTCGCGCTTCGATTGAATTACAGCCGGAGTTTGCTTTATTACCTCGACCTTGAAGACCATCGTCAGGCGTTCATCGTCGGGTATCGAGACAATCGAAAACGCAATATGGTCCGCTAGCCAGTCACATGAAATCAGCGGTCTACTGGGAATCACGACTACACCCGAGCCCAGCGCGGCCTTCATCTCGCCGCGCTCCCTATTGGACACCTCCCCTTCGAGGCTTCGCAGCCTGGCAACATCGAAGCCCCTCGCCTGACACCATCGAACGAAATCAAGAGGACGAATTTTCGTTGGCGGATTGACCTGGCTCCGCCAGATGCCCAGCACGCGCCTGGCTTCGTGAAACGGGTCCTGACTGCCAGAAAGGAAACAATTGTCGAGGCCCATTGCTCCTTTTTCTGGAATCTCAGCGCAAAGCTGGCCATCGACAATGGGAGCTTGGATGCCACAAACGAGCATCGCGGCTGCAGCCGCTGTCCAAGTGTCATATTGGAGATATTTGGTCAACGTCGTCTGCTTCAGCAATTCCGGACTAAAGCCAGTTCCGGCAAATAGAGGGGCTGGTTGCCGACGAGCCCAAAGCGTTGGCTCTGTTTCCGTCTCG
The DNA here is from genome assembly GCF_046027075.1 of Paraburkholderia sp. RL18-085-BIA-A. Classification (NCBI taxonomy): domain Bacteria; kingdom Pseudomonadati; phylum Pseudomonadota; class Betaproteobacteria; order Burkholderiales; family Burkholderiaceae; genus Paraburkholderia; species Paraburkholderia sp. RL18-085-BIA-A. Next base: position 15,594 of record NZ_JARESU010000008.1, read on the forward strand.
GGATAGGCCAAAGCGGACACTGGCAGCGATTCATAGCGAAGCCGTCCTGCGGTCACGTCTATTCTCATGAACGTCAAAGTGTCGTACAGATTAAGTTCGCCGTCGTATACCGCACACAGCAGCTGATGGTCGTAGCGGACCATCACGAGGTCACGAAGCCGCTCCACTGAATTCGTCGGCGTGGCGAAGTCGTGGGCTGCTCTGAGCTGTGTTCGCGCGTCTTCTTGGTCGACGTCGCTCGGAACTAGATTCCACGAAATCGTGTGCGAAAGAATTTCGTAAGAGATGAAATGATGGGCGGCATCATAGTCGTCACCCTGGTCAGACTTGCCGAACAATTCCTCAAAAGAAATGGGAATTTTTGTCGAAATTTCCCACGATTCCGGTTCACCCACGTTGAACATCGCGCCGTTCGCGTATTCAACTACAGCCCGGTAGCGGTACTTGTATTTATCAGCATCCATGTGCGCCCTTCGTGCGCAAGACTTCACTAATAAGAGCCGCCGATGCAACAGAGGCGGAAGCAGAAAATTCAGACCGTTTGCAGAAGTACGGCGCGGACACCGGCTGGCCAGCCCCTGTAGAGGGTTGGCTGGAGCCGAATCCGGCCAATGGTGACGCTTGCCGCGCAAATTGCAACACAGTCTTCGGTCGACGGCATTCGCGGTCACGCAGCCAGTCGATGCTCGTAGTACGGTCGCTCTTTGTCATCGAGAATCGCGTACGACGCAGCGAGGTCGGATGCGTCCGGGTTCAGCCACGCGTCGATGTTCTCCGGTCTTATGGGAATGATGCATCGGTCATGGCCAGCTGCCGCAACCTCGGGAGGCGGCTCGTCGGTTACAGCTGCAAACGACAACAAATCAGGTTCACCCGGCGCCGACCATCGAGACCAAAGACAGGCGACCAACATCAGTTGACCATCGCTTGGCCGAAATTCAAGGACGACATTTTCGGCTCGTTCATGCGTTTCTGACCGGGTCCCCTCCATCTTGGCCTTGCTGACATTCTCGTAAAAAACGTCGACAAGCATCACGCCATGGGTGTACCCAAAACATGGCTTCCAGAAACCCTCGAGATTGTCGCGACGGGCGTTGTAGGTTGAACATGCACTGATAGCAGGTGTTGCGTAACAACATGACGACCAAACGCAGCTATACGAACGTGTACATAACTACCGTTGCGTTTGAATGCTCACCTCCGCACCACCTTACGAACACGTCCTTATCGACGACCAGAAAATTCCCCGTTATTGGGCCACCGTTTGGACAATGTTCCACGGTGCGGGCCTGGCGCCCTCCACACTGAAAAGAAAGCTTGGACATATTGAGGCGCTGTACGCTCATGTCGACCAGCTTGGCGGCTCGCTTGATGACGCACTGCACGTGGTTGATTTCGACAGACTAGGGAATGCTCTCGAAGCCTTTTTCGCGCAACTTCGTAACGTGCCGGTTCCGACCGAATCCGCGCAATCGCGCTGGAATACCGCGTTCCATTTTGTGCGTGACATCTGTGAACGATTGGAACGCGACCCGGCGGCCGGGAACAAGATGGAGGAGGTCCGCGCGCGTATGGCCCAACTGGACAGACTTTACCTTGGCCTTCGTCCGTTCCGCAAGCGCCTTGGCACCAAGCTGCGAGCCCTACCTCGGAATGTGGTTGCTGCGCTGCTTGACGCAGCGACCCCCGGTTCGGAAAACAACCCCTTTTACAGCACTGATACTCAGTGGCGAGTATATGTCCTTATATGTCTGTTGCTCTATCAAGGTCTTCGACGCGACGAGTGTTTGCTCTTACCGGCCAACTTCTTGAAGTCCGAGGTTGATTTACGGACGGGCGCCAGGCGCTGGTACATGAGTGTGCGCAGTAATGAGACGGAAGACGACCCCCGAGGAACCCGTCCGAGCATCAAAACTGCCAATGCCATCCGGACTATTCCTGTCGCACATGAAACCGCGCAGGCGCTGCTGGCCTACGGTGAGAATTATCGGGGTAATGTCGACCACGGGTTCTATCTGAGTAGCTCTCGCGGGACTCCGCTGTCGCTTGAGGGCGTCAACCTGGCGTTGCGCAGGCTGACTGAAGTGCTTCCGCCGACCATTCGGGAACAGTTGCTTGAACGCACGGGGGCGCGGTGGCTGACTCCACATCCATTGAGGCATACGTGCGCCGTGGTTCGAACTGCGCAGCTGCTGAAATCCGGCAAAACTCCTGAACAAACCATGATGCATCTGCGGAGTTTCTTTGGTTGGGCGAAAAAGTCGTTGATGCCACTCCTATATGCAAAGGCTGCTTTGGATGAAAGTCTCAACGATTCTTGGAACGACGGGTTTGACGCTCGCGTGTCTGTGCTGCGGAGCCTTCCAGAATGAGCGCAAATTCGGTTGTATCCCATCAAAGCGCTGTTGTTTTCCTGCAGGCCATTGCAGCACTCCCACCTTTGCCCAGAGTTATTGTGTGCGAGGACGATTTTGGAGAGCGAAATTGGTCCATTAGGCCGGACGACACCGAGGAATATGTCGCGATTTTTTCCGACGGCCAGAAGCTCAAGATTCACCTGCTGAAATTCGACCTACGCATCCGGCCTTTAATTCGATATTTCACTATTTATTCGCTGATGAGCAAGTCAGCGAGGTACGTTTTAAGCGAGGTATCTGCACTTAGTACCATTCCGGCGGAAACCATAGAAGCCATTGCGACTGCTATGCCGGCCGACTTGCGTTTAGCGTGGCCAGCCTGCATTGAAGACCTGCCGTACTATGTCCAAATGGCCTTGAAGTCGCTTGTCTTTTTCATGTGTAACGTCGGATTCGCAGGTTGGTCGCCGCTATATCGGGACTTCGCTCGGCGCGCGCTCGTGGCGACGCAAAGAAAAGACAACTATGCAGTCGTTCGCTCTGGAGATGCATTTCTCTCAGTGCATGAAGAGGCGAGTCTAGTTCGCTGGATTGACGAGACGGTCCTTAGCGCGACGACACTTGCGTTAAAGGAACTTGAGCTCGCCTGTCTCGTGGTCTGCTCTTACCAGTTTGGCATGCGGCCCAGACAACTCGGCATCCTCCGCTTCCGGGATGTCTCGACGAGACAAAGCGCGGAGGATGCCAGCTTTATGGTCCATATCGATTTCAGGATGTTGAAGCAACGAGATACGACCTTAGGAAAGCTATCGTTAATTCGGAAGGTCAAGCGCGAGTGGGCACCTCTCTTCGTGCAACTCCTGAACGCAAAAGCCGACGCAGCGCCGGGGTCTTTTCTATTCGGATTCAGTAGCCGACAACAGCTTAGTTTGGCTCTCGGAGCAAAATTCGACGAAATATTGCCTGTAAAAGGACGAAGAGCCTACGACATGCGACATTCGCTTGCGCAACGACTGGTTGACTCTGGCGCAAGTCAGGAAGAGCTTGCTGCCGCGCTTGGCCATACGGACATGAAAACCGGTCTCGTGTACTTTCGCGCATCGGCCAACCAAGCCGAACTGGTGAACAAGGCCTTGGGAATATCAGAAACCTTCCAGACCGTGGCGCGTATTGCCAAGGACCGGTTCATCTCGTTCACCGACTTGGCGGCTCTCAAAGGTGACCAACAGATAGGTGGAATGCCACATGGCATCCCTATCGCGGGCATTGGCGGCTGCACGACCGGACAATCTGCCTGCCCATTCAACCCGGTAACCGCCTGCTACGGTTGCGGAAAGTTCATGCCAGTACGCGATGCGCATCTGCACGAGCAGGTCTTGCAGGACTTACGCAGTGTTGTCCATCTCTACAAAGATGCAGACAAAGGGCAGGCGAACTCGCCAGCCTATTTGCAATTGCAACGGACCATAGACGAAGTGCAACAAGTCATTTCGCAATTAGAAGACGATGACCATGCCAAATAACATCAGCATGACGACGCGAATGAAACTGACTGACATCCCAGAGCGTAACAGGCGTTTCGATTTGCTTGTGCGCGAAGCTCGTGCGCTGGCAGAGCGCTCAGGTATCGATTGGGGAATCAAGCTAGATGCGGCCGGCGTGGCGCTTTCAGGCCAGGGTTGGGACCTACGTAAGCTTGCCAAAGATGGACGTCCGCGTCCGTTGAAGCTGCAGGTCTTTAGCCAGTCAAAAGCCGCCCTTTGCGAACTGTCGGAAGCAGGACTCCGTCAGGGTCGTATTGAAATCACAGGGCCAGTTTCCGAAGCATGGCAGGACATCATCAAGGCTCATACGCTTGAGCACATCGTAGTCCGCAAGAAAAGTCCCGCATATACCCAACAGTCCTCGAATGCTTGGCGCTTTCTTGCAACGGTGGCTAACAAGGAGCCGTGGCTGGTGACGGCAGACGACATCGTTCTCGCCTGTGAGCTATCGAACCGATGCCAGCCTTCCGGCGGCCGGACGACTGTGTTGGTGTCGCTCATTAGCACGTTCGTGGACCCATTGCACTTGTTCGACACATGCCCATTGAAACCATTGGTTTCACGCGCAATCAATCAAGACAAGAAGCGCTCAGACTTCGACGTTGCTGCGAAAACCTCATCCCGCGAACTAGCTGACCGGAAAAACGAGAAGCGCTTGCCCGAACAGCGTGCATTTTGGGAGCTGGTCCGCATCGTTTTCACCGAAAGGCCGCTAAGTTTCAATGATGCATTGCGATTCGCCATGGTCAAAATATTGCTGTTTACTGGACTTCGATTAGGTGAAGTCGCTCTATTGCCTCTCGACTGCCAGCGAACGCGAGCTTACTTCGACGCAAATGGACGCAACCCAGAAGATGTTGGTGGAATCTCGAATTCGCTTTCCCTTCGCCATTTTGCAGAAAAGCAAGGTACTACTGCGCTCTATGAAACCACTCAGTTCGTACCAGAAATTTTCAGGGATGCACTCGAAGACACCCTCAATCACGTGGCCGAGTTGACGGCTCCACTTCGGGCGACACTGAAAGCCCAGTACGAGTCCGGGCGCATCTTTCCAATGTACAAAAAGGAAGAGCTGGTCGATGTTGCTGAGATGTACACCCGAGTGACAGGATGTGCAGTCTGGGTAAGAAAGCCGACGGCGGAGATTCAAGAAGTCCTTCGACGCTATAAACAGCACTGGGACGTCAAGGAACTGGAACCGCTCGGAAAATTGCAGAGCGAGCTCACCATGGTCTCTGCTGCCGTAGGCGCATTCTACAACCAGGATGCACGTCGCGCCGGTCTTCTAGTTCGCGACTCGTCGGGTACGCGCGACGACACCCTAGGGCTTCGGGGAAAGGTGGTTCTCGTCGATGACGTTGAACGTTTCATGCTCAATCGACTGCCTAACCGAGGCTCCCACCTAACGCCAATCGCGCGCGCGAATGGCGAATCGCTCGCACCATGGGAACTGCTTTTCCTGTTCCCCAAAGAAATTGGAGGGCACCGCGATAGGCTTCCAGTCGACCCGAGATTTTTGGCGGGCGTGGACATCGCGGACCAGGCGTTTCTGCAGTCTGCTCTGGGAGGGTCGGAAAGAGAGGAATCGCTTCTCCATTTATGGAAAGACTGAAGAGGACAAGGCTCTGAGCCTCAAGAGTCACTCACTACGACATCTCCAGAATACCGAGCTTTTCCGACTTGGCGTCGCAGACACAATCATCTCGAAGAGATTTAACCGACGCAGCGTGACGCAAAGTTACGAGTACGACCACCGAAGCTTGGCCGAGGAGTTAGACGAGTTAGAGTTACCCGATGCTTGGACTGACATCCTCGGTTCTGACAAAGCCGCGACTGTCGCGAAGCTGATTGAATCTGGCCGTGCGCAAGGACCAATTGTGCGTGAATTCAAGCGCATTCAAGCTGAAGAAGGTGACGAAGCCGCCTTGCGATTTCTCTCCGCAGAGGCCGACGGCTTCCATGCGACACCCTATGGATTCTGTCTCAATTCTTTTACCGTTGACCCGTGCCCGAAGCATCTCGAATGCTTCACTGGCTGCCGGCATCTGTCCGCTACCGACCTGCCAGAAAATCGGCGAAACATCGTTGTGCTGCACGGACGGCTTAAACAGGCGCTGGATAAGGCGGAAGCTCGTCCGTACGGGTCGGTGGGTCGCGAGAGTCAAATAGCTCACGGAAAGGCGCGGCTCGATGGGGTCGAGAGACTTATGGCAACTCGTCCTGGCACGCAAGTCTTTCCCGCTGGCGCAGACCTATCACAATCAAACTCACCAAGGAGTGTGCTGCATGGCACGTAAGACCAACGACCCTACACACGCAGAGCTCATCGCAATTCTGGAGAGTCTTCTGGCGCGAGATGAAGACGTTACTGCGCGCGCAGCGGCTCGCCTACATCCGACAATACACGAAGCATCCAGTCTCATCCGAAATGCGGAACGCCGAGCATTGCTAGAAAAGTACCAAGAGAAGCAGAAAGATTTACGTACCACCGCCCGGCGCGTGGCTCACAGCGGGACCACTGAGGCAGCAATCAAGCTGAAGGCCTCGGCGGACCGGGTTCAAGAGCTTGAGGCGAACGAGGCAGCGAGGGTGGCGAGTCACGTCGCGATGATACGAGCCATGGCCGAACTCGGCGGGACAGCGAAACTGCAGCGGTTTTACAGCAATTACTCCGAGATACGGGACGCTCTTGCTCGTGAGGGCTCGTTGCCTGGCTCGTTCGTGACTAAAGTTGTACAGTTATCCCATTCTGTCGGACCGAAATAGTAGAACCCAAACGCAACACTCATGACGGTATGGATGGCTCTAGTCTCCAGAGCGTTGCGTTTTTCCTCAGGTTCTGGCCCACAAGTGTTGCGCAACGCCAATTAGACCGCAAAGGCCCGCTCGGATAGCCACAGCATGCGTGCGCAAGCGCAACAGGATTCCCTGAGTAAAGGTTTTAGGTGCCGGGGTATTTCATGTCATAGCTCGCAGGCTTGCCAGCAATGCGACACTGGTAACGCATGGGCTTGACGACGAGCTGACCATTTTTCATGACCAGGACGGGTGCGTAATGTCCCGGGAATATGCGCGAATCGCGTGGTTTGGCTGTGGTGCGTTGAATGTCGTCAAGCTTGCCAAGAGTCCAAGCAATTTTATCCGTAGCAATTCGCCGGCTCTCCGTCGCAGCCCTGGTGATTTTTGTTTGAAGCGTGCGTTCGGCATCTGCCAGCCGCTTCCGCTGTTTGAACAGGTCCTGCTCAAGCTTCGCACTCTGAACCGCATTGAACCGGTCGATGGAGGCTTTGATTTCGCGTTCAGCGTCGGCGTTAGGTTCGGCGAAAGCATCCTCCATCGCTTTGGGTACCTTCGCTTTGCCGACACCTTCGACACGCTCGAAAAACAGGCGCGAGAATTCGCCTATGTCCATGATGGCGCCGAACATGCGTACGAACTTGCGGTAGTCAGCCTGAATCTGAGCCGAGTAGCACATGGATGCCTCCGTTCAATGCTTCGATAATACGCAACTTTTTTACCTCGATTAGCAAAAGTGCCGGCTCGCAGTGATTAAGCCGCCCAGCAGATGGGACATGTCAACCAAGCGCTGTGCCACGAGATGTCGAACTTCCCCTTGACATTGCCACGTGCCGTACACCGCAAGCAACGACGCCCCAAGCGCCTCCTTCCTTTGCTTTTCCAACAGGCTTGGCCAAACGATGACGTTCACGTTTCCTGTCTCGTCTTCAAGGGTGACAAACATGACTCCCTTCGCAGTTCCTGGCCGTTGGCGCACCGTCACCAGGCCGCAGCCTCTTGCTAACCGCCCGTCGCGATAGGCGCGGAGCGTCGACGCCGGCATCAGCCGGTTTGCGAGCAGTTGCGGACGCAGCAGTTCGAGGGGATGCCGCCCCAAGGTCAACCCGACAGACCTGTAGTCTGCGACGATGTCGTTCGCTTCCGTGGGCGCGCCCAAATCGGGCGTCTCGTCCTGCACCCCCGCTGCGGCAAGCATGTCCTTGTCAGGCACCGCAGCGACCGATTGCCATAACGCCTCGCGGCGATTGCCGGCAAGCGACGCGAGCGCGTTGGCGTCCGAAAGAGCATGGAGGTCCTTTCGGTCCAGTTGCGCTCTACGGGCCAAATCAGCGACGGTATCGAACGGTCGCACGGCTCTCGCATTTTCAATCCGCTCTGCAGCGCCATCCTTCATGCCGCGCAGCAGCGACATGCCGAGCAGGACTGCTGGCCGGTCATTGTCGGGCGATGGCACCAAGACAGAATCCCAGCCACTGACAGCAACGTCAACTGGCAGCACCTTCACGCCGTGGCGTTGTGCGTCCTGCACAAGCTGTGATGGCGAATAAAACCCCATTGGCTGACTGTTCAGCATGGCAGCAAGGAATGCCTCAGGCTCATGGCACTTAAGCCAGCTACTCGCATACACGAGCAGCGCGAAACTGGCCGCATGGCTTTCAGGGAAACCATACTCACCGAAGCCCTTGATTTGCTCGAAGATGCCTTCTGCGAAAGCCTGGTCATAGCCGCGCTCCTGCATCCCGTTGACGATACGGTCATAGTATTTCTCAAGTCCACCTTTCCGTTTCCACGCGGCCATAGCCCGTCTTAACTGGTCAGCCTCGCCAGCTGTAAAACCGGCAGCCAGGATGGCCACCTGCATGACCTGCTCCTGAAAAATCGGGACCCCGAGCGTCCGCCCAAGCGCCGTCTTCAGCGCTTCACTCGGATACGTCACGGGTTCGAAGCCTTGACGACGTTGCAGGTAAGGATGGACAGCACCGCCCTGAATCGGCCCTGGCCTGACAATGGCGACCTCAATGACGAGGTCATAGAAGGTACGCGGTTTCATGCGCGGCAACATGCTCATCTGCGCCCGCGATTCAATCTGGAACACGCCAACGGTGTCCGCGGCGGAAATCATCTCGTATGTCTGCGGGTCTTCTGCGGGGATGTCCTGCATTTCGAATCGCTCAGCGCGCTGTTCCGACACGATGTCCAGCGCACGACGAATGGCCGACAGCATGCCGAGCGCGAGCACGTCGATTTTCAGGAGGCCGAGCGCCTCGAGGTCGTCCTTGTCCCACTCGATGACGGACCGGTCCGCCATCGCCGCATTCTCGACAGGGACGAGCCGCGTGAGCTTCCCGCGACTGATAACGAAACCGCCAGAGTGCTGGGACAGGTGGCGCGGAAAGCCAAGGAGCTGGGAGGCCAGTCGCGCCCAAGCCTGGATGAGCGGTTTCTCCGGGTCAAGCCCGGACTCGGCGAAGCGCTTCAGAAGGTCCTGGCTCGTGTCGAACCAGTGGTGGCTTTTCGCGACGAGGTCGACAATCTGCGGGTCAACGCCGAGGGCCTTGCCAGTCTCGCGCAGCGCGCCCCGAGGCCGGTAGGTTGAAACAGCGGCGGCGATTGCCGCGCGGTCGCGGCCGTACTTGCGATAGATATATTGAATGACCTCTTCGCGACGCTGATGTTCGAAGTCGACGTCGATGTCGGGCGGTTCACCGCGCTCCTTGCTGATGAATCGCTCAAACAGCATGTTGCCGCGTGCAGGGTCGACCTCGGTAATGCCCAGGCAATAACACACTGCCGAATTGGCGGCCGAGCCACGACCCTGGCAAAGGATGTGCTGGCTACGCGCAAAGCGAACGATGTCGTACACAGTCAGAAAGTACGGTTCGTATTCCAGCTCGGCTATGAGCTCAAGCTCGTGCTCAATCTGCCCCTGTACGTTGTGCGGGATGCCGGATGGAAAGCGTCGCTGCGCGCCGATGTATGTTTCCTGTCGAAGATAGGCTTTCGGGGTGATGCCCGCGGGTACCAGTTCGTCCGGATATTCATAGCGCAGCTCGTCGAGCGAGAACGTGCAGCGGCTCGCGATGTCGATGGTCGCTGCGAGCGCTTCGGCCGGGAACAGGTTGGCGAGGCGGAGTCGGGAACGCAGATGCTGCTCGGCATTTGGCGCCAGGTCGTAACCGCATTCGTGTACAGGCCTGCCGACCCGGATGGCGGTCATCGTGTCCTGAAGTGGCTTGCGCGAGCGCACATGCATGACGACTTGACCCAGCGCTACCACGGGTACATCCAGGTTGCGCGCGATGAACTCGACCGAGCCACGGTGAATGTCGTCCATGGCGCGTTGGTGGAGCACCAAACCTACCCAGGCCCGGCCAGTGAAGGTATCGTCTAGCCATTCGACTTGCGCGGTAAGGACATCCTCGTTGGCCGGGAAATCCGGTACGAGAATGGCAAGGCAATCTGGCATCCCACGCAGGTGCCGATACTCCTTCTCGGGGCGGGAGAGGTCCTGCGGCGTCAGCCGATATTCGCCCTTGGTTGCCCGGGTGCGCGCAAGCGTAATCAGCTCGGACAGGTTGCCATAGCCCTCGCGGTTCCTGGCGAGCAGGATGAGTCCGAATGCGGGCGAGCCGTCGGCATTGACGAGGCGGAAGAACGAGCCGACGATAAATGGCAGCTTCGCTTCTTTCGCGCCGACGTGCGCCCGCACAACGCCAGCTAGCGAACATTCGTCGGTGACCGCGAGTGCTGAATAGCCCAACTGTGCCGCGCGCTCAGACAGTTCCTCCGCATGCGAAGCACCATGCAGGAAGCTGAAATTCGAGAGACAAAAGAGCTCGGCATACGCCGGAAGGACATTGAAGGTGGTGTCCATGACGCATCAACCGAACCGTCCGTGAAGGAACCATCGCTGCTCCTCTTCCGCATCGCGGCTGCTGACACGCTCGCGATATATCCAGTAGCAACTCTGGTCTTCCCCCTGCGCCACGAAGTAGTCGCGCGTCACCAGCTCACCATCAAACCAGCCGGCTTCGATGCGTTCACCGGGTGACACCATCCGCAGTGGAGACCCATAGAACGGACGATGCTTACGCATCAGCAGTCGCACAGGGTTGTCCAACATCCATGTCGGTCTCGGAAGACCCTGCGGAAGTGCTTCCTGCTTCGACTTAAGCGTCACCGGCACCCAACGATTTGCGACCTCCGGGCGATGGTCGGCGGTAGGCGCCGGGCGAAGAACGTTTTCTTCTCCGAGTCGAGCGACGAGCAACTCAAGAAGGCGTGCATGGTCTTCCTTCGAACCTCCCGGCTCCGGGAATAGCGTGTCGGAAGCCGGCGCCGCCGATACCACTTTCGACGCATCGAGGCGCAACGCGATGACCGGCGCAGCCAGCTCAATCCGGTGCAACCGCTCCTTCAGTAGCCTGACGAGATGGTCCTCCTTCCAGGTCGGCTCGCCCAATGCGATGTCGATGGTCGTCGGCTCGATAGCGTCGCGTCCGCGCTCATGTTCGAGCAGCAGCTTGATGGCCGTAACCGCCAGTTGCTTGGCACAAAGCCAGCCACACAATTGCACGATGAGTCGATGCGCACCGAACACTGCGCCGTCAGCATGCTCAAGCCGGTCCGGCATTTCGATACGTGCGGAGAAAGTGGGTGGCAGTTCGAGCCAGTCAAACAGTTCGGGCGCGGTGCCGAATGCGCGGTCGAGTGAGTCGAGCAGATGTTCACCGCATCGCCGCTGCAGGCCTGCGCGTGGCAGACGCCTAACGTCAGCGATAGTCTCGCAGCCAAGTCCGGAAAACCATTCCCCGAACGGACGAACTTCGGGAACAGCCATCATCGGCAAAGCGGCCAGCCGTTGCTCAAGCGACGCGAGCTTGAGCACGCGCCGGTTTCCGAACTTCGCGAGTAGCCATCCTCCTTGGCCGGTCGGCGCAGCGCTGATGCGCGCCGTGAGCCCAAGCGTCCCGAGGGCACTCTTCGCTTCCCTGCACAACGCGAGCAACCCGCCGAAAAGTCGCAGACTCGCGCCGACCTCAACCACGACCGTCGCTTCGTCAAGCAAGGCGACCTCAGGGGAGAAGCGCATCAGGGCAACACCCACCTCGCGCTGTGCCGCTGCTTCCCTTGCGGCATCGCGTTCATGCATCTCCGTTTCCGGCGACAGTGTCAGCACTCCGCCGCGCTTCATCCCGAGGCGCACGCCAGCTGCACGTGCCGTGCTGTCTGTAATGACCACCTTGTCTTTCTCCAGTACTGCACTTCCGTGCACGGGCTCAGATGACCACTTCGGTCGGAAAACCTCGAGCGGCAACTTCGGCAAGTGGACGGCGAGAAAGACGCGCATGTCGGGAAAGCAATACAGGAGTAGGTTGAAGGGGAATCGACAGAGGCTCTGCGCGCGCGGGCCCTCGTCGTTTCACAATGTCGACGGTCAGACCGTCGGCGGATGGTCTTAAAGCGAGCCGCAAAAGCGCGGGAGATGAATCCTGTGCCGCAGCCAGAGGCCTGACCATCACGAAAAGTGTCTCGGATGACTGCGCAGCCAGATGCAGGCGCCGCAGCGACGAGGCCTGCGCGTATTGCACCCAGAAGATGAGCGCACCACAACTGCCTGCCCGCAGAATCTGCTCAGCCGACCAAAGCGCATCTGCGGTCTTCTGCGCTTTCACCCGCAACACCCGGTCAATGGGAAGTCCGATGTAGCTGAGTCCAAGTCCGTCCGGAGTGTGCGGCGGCTGCACAAACGCCACAGGGCGGTTGCCCGAACCACTGAGTGCCGGGCGCAACAGTCGCAATTCACCGACCCCGGCTTGCTGGACCATCAGGTCGACGAGCGCTCCGACCGGCCAGCCCCCTCCGGGAAGCTCGGCAGACAGCGCGGGATAGCCGGTCTCAATGACCCGCCCACGGCCACGCGCGAGCTGCGACGCACGCCACAAGGACGGATGTATCTCTTCGGCGGTGGCTAAAGCGCTGAGCATGCGGCATCAAAAACCTGTATATTTATACAGTATCGTACACGCAATTTCAGTGCGGTGAACTGTCACTTTTATTTGGGGAACTGGCCTCGCGACATCGCGCGCTCGGCTCAACATCCAGCTTCCTTTTGTTCAGAGGAGATTCCACCAGGAGAGCGGACGAGTGGGTTCGGGAGGCCGAACGAGAATCGAAGCTTGTCGATGCCTTGTTCAAGGCGCGTTATCTGATTTCGATGCACAACGGCATGACCGTGCGCTGCGACGGCGAAGAATGGGCACTCGATTTCGTCCAGGAGCTGAAGATGATTGACGCTACGTTGAAGATGGCAGGAATCGACACCGGGCGGCTCAAGCAGTAGATACATGTCGAGCCGCTAGAGCTGAGGCAATCACTGATAAGAAGCGGTACGGACGACCTTCAGAGGTCAACAGATGCAAACTGCGAAATATCGTGGGTACACGCTGTGGGGCCATGCCATCCTGCAGCAGGAAGACATCATGCGACCGGAACGATTCGCCGGAAGCGGCACAATCATGCGCGACTCGAAGGTTGTAGAGGCGTCTGGAGTGCTTGGCGCCTTCGATACTAATGAAGAGGCAGAATCAGCAGGCCTTTCATGGTGTCGTGCGTGGGTCGATAGCCACGGCTAGCGCGGGGGGAGACTGATGTGAAACCACTCAGTCACAGGCGACATCCGATGTGATGCTGCTGTGCGCGACAGCTCTATCACATCTCGCGTCGAAGCCCGTCACTCTGGGCGAGTGTTTAGCCACACAATCCGAATAATCATGAAAGAAAACTAGGTTTTCTACAAATATATGAGCGCCGCAACCGCTTACATCGTTCTCGCCAATCAAACGCTTCGGTGGTCAACCCCTGGAACACTGAACGACCCAATGACATGCTATTCGATGGCGTTCGCACGCTTCGGCGCGCCAGTGACGCGAACGCTGCTCAGATGCGAAACATGACCGTCGCGTCCAGGTCAGCATCACGTTCGTTGCTGTCCAGCTCGATGCCGAGTCTTTCGATGACAAGGTCTGCAATGTCGTCTTTATGGTTGCGAGTGCCAGTGAAGTTCAATCGACGGTTCACCGAGCCCGCGACGACGTCCGCGAGCTGCACAAGAGCGCTATTCTTCGAAGACACGGCAACGATGGACTCAAGAATCAGCTCATTTCCATGGCGGGTCTGAAGACCGTCGTGAATACGCTGCTTCATGCCTTCAATCGCAATCTGGTCAAGAGACTGCTCCTCGTCGAGAGTCACGGTGACGTACCGAGGTAGTCCCACTCGCCCGCTGTTCACCTCGTGCTCCAGACCTTTGAGCAGCATGAACTCGTGCAGACGTTGCACGGTGTCCTCGATGCTTCGCTTCAGATTGTCTCGCCGGACCGCGATAAGCTTGAAGCTCAGGAACTCGCGGTGGGCATTGATGACGTCGAGGTAGTCGGCTACCGCGCTAATGTCTCCTTTGCCGAACCTCGCGAAGTGCATCTCCCTCTTCGCGAATGTGGACCCGGCCTTCCACGTGTTGACGGCTTGCGACACGTCGAAGACGGCGCGGCCGTTCAATACCCACACAGCTCCTACGATGACGTGCGCCTCGGTCTTGCCCGTCTCGTCGGCGAACACCTGGAGCGTTTGCCGTGGCGCTACATCCTCGAGGACTGCATCGCGCATTTCGTCCTCGCGGCCCCGGCGGCGACGTCGTACCTTGACATCGGCCTGAAACAGCTCGTATTCGTTCTGAATCTTGGCGCGCGCTCGAACGAGAAGTGGTACGTGCTCCAGCTCGAACAGATGCTCGGGCTTGATACCGTCGGGATTGAAGAACGCTGGCTGAAACTCTGCCCAATACTTGAGCGCCAGGGTGACGTCGTTGTTTCGGGCCGCCGGAAACATATTCAGGATGTATGCGACGCGCGCTCTCTGGGTTGAGAAATCGCCGCTGGCCAGCGAGTCGATGAGGTCGCGCTTTTCTTTGCGAAGACGCTGAACCTTCTTTTCCGCAGGGTCCTCTACGGTCCCTTGCGCATCTTCACCGGGAACTGGTGCTTCGCCCTCGCCAAGTGCGAGCAGCTCTTCGCTTGTGGCCATCATGCGTCGCCTTCAACCTTTGGGCCTTCAGTTTATGGCGGTGACCGGCGAAACAATCAGCCGAAAAGAGGTAATTTTGTGGCCGGTTTCGCCGCTTCGATGTCGGCAGTAGCAGGCACGGCGACGGGCCCGCCTCGGGCATCGTTGGACGGGTATTACTGGAAGTTAGAATGAAAATGAAGAAGCAATCGCAACGAGGGCACGAGAGCCTTGTGTGCAATGGGCCGCCGCCGAGCGCGGCCAAAACGTCACGCCCGCGCGGTCAGCGCATCTATCTGACCCCGCAAGGTCGGCTGCGACTTCTGGATGGTGGCGAACACGATGCCGCCCTAGGCCGGTTAGCGAGCTTCGCGCGCAAATCCTGGCGGGTAACCAGGTCTGCCCATCCTCCTCCCGGATTGCAACGTGCACGATGCCCGTCAGAGGAAGACCGCGCAGACCAGCGCGACGACAATGAACTCCTCGATGAGCTTGTCCTTGAGGTTGTCCACCGCGCGGTCGATGAGTTGCGAGCGGTCGTAGGACCACCTCGACGCCAGGCGGCAGCGACCGCTTGAGGTCAGCGAGTTTTGCTTTCACAGCCTCGATGGTCGTCAAAGCGTTCTTGCCCGAACACATAACGATGATACCGCCCACGACCTCCCCCTGACAGTTCAGTTCAGCGATGCCACGGCGCGTCTCAGGTCCAATCTGGATGCGCGCCACGTCGCCGAGCAGAACGGGCGTCCCCGCATCGTTCGTGCGCAGCACGACGTTGCGAAAATCATCAAGCGAATGAAGGTAGCCGGAGGAGCGGACCACCGGGGCCACTCGAAACATCCAATCAACTAGAATTGAAGCAGAACGTGGCCACTGGCGCATCGTTCAATTCAGGTATCGAGGTCAAGCCCTTTATCAGGACGCGGGCGGTCATTGTCATGTCCGAGTATCATCAGTTAGCGGAGAAAGAGGTCATCTCGTTCGCCGACATTCTGGAGCTGCGGCTGGTCGCGACTCATTCGAGGCCGCTGCTTCGACAAAATCTTGAGCGCCTGTTCCGCGAGAAAAACCGAACGGCTAACATATGGTACGAAACGACGGACGGCCTCATCGCCGGCGAACTCGCCGCACAGGGTTTAGGCGTGGCCTTAGCTGAGCCTTTTGTAGCAATCTCGTCTGGCGCACAGAACCTTGTCATTCGCCCGCCCGCAAAAGAGATACCCTTGGAGTATGGTTTTTTGTACCCGATTGGAAAGAGGAGGTCGACAGCGGCTAAAATCTTCGCCGATGCTGTCCGGGTGACTGTGCAAGAGCAATTGTCTCAGTTAGTAATGCCGCAACCTGCCTTCACGTTTCTGTGAAGGCGATGTAAGGTCTGACGCGCAACGCGTGACACTTTCACTGCACACCAACACGAGGCACAGATGGCGAAAAACCTTCTCCACAAGTACGTCAACATCGGCACGCTGAAGCGGATACTCGGAGGGTCCATCCGCATGACCCAGCCGGGTGGCGTTCAACGACCCGTTCGAACTTTTGCCGGAGATAATCGTTCGAACCGACCAGGCGGAAGAACAAGTCAGCTTCTCGTTCGACATCCTTGCTCCCCGTCGCGCGAATTCATTGGAGGCGGTGGTCCAGTTGACTGACGGTCAGGTCGCCAGCGACTTCACCTCAAGACACATACTCGATGAACTCAATCAGCAGATTGGTATTCTTTGTCTGTCGAGGTGTCCCAATTCAATCTTGATGTGGTCGCACTACGCCGACCAGTATCAGGGGGCCGTCATTTCTTTCGATGCCGACCATGAGTTCTTCGCTGGTCAAATCCCGGTCGACTATATCGAGGAGCGGCCGAAGAAACACATCGACTCTTATAAGTCCGAGCCTATGCCGTTGGCAGAACTTTGTGCCAAACCCATCGAATGGAAATACGAACAGGAAGTACGGATTGTTCGCGCCCTCCGCGACTGTACGAGGACCGAACAACTCGATGTCAGAGGCTTCCCCATTTTTACCACCAATGTTCCAGAGGAAGCCATCGTGACCGTCGCGCTTGGCGAAAGGACGTCAATCCCTGAACAGAGGCAGATTTATGAATTGATACGTGACACGAAAATCGGGTTGACGTTGTCAGCTGTCGACAACGTCGGCTACAAATTCCGGCAGGAGGTCTTCGTGTATCCCGGCGAATCTCGAAATCCAACTGTGTCGCCTCGAACCGCGCACCTGCTCGTTGGCACGAACTCCCCACTAGCTGAAGTCGCTCGTTTGATGATTGACAAGCATCCGCTAAGCCCAATCGTGAACAAGACCGTCTAGCGTTCTAACTCGGTCGAAAAGAGAATTTTCGTCACGCTGCGAACATCACTTGGTGAAGTTGAGCCGACTTCAGGCCGTTGCTCGGACGAAATTGCAGAACGACACGATTTCCGGCGGAATTTCATCCCTCTAGCGCCGGAGACCCTCCACATTCGGGGAAAAAGACGTCAATATCTATCTAGGTACCAAACGTGCTTCTAATGACGTTCCACCACCCAATAGAATTTTCGAAACGGTTCTCATAAATGATAGCCTGTTTTGCTAGGGACGTCCCCAACCATGAAGCGACTATCTTTTGCCACCCAGTTGGTGCTCCTTTGGGCGCTGGTTGCGGTAGTCTGCATGGTCCTTGCCGGCGTGATTTGGCTTCTCATTCAGTTAGACCAAAGCAGGCAAGTTTCGATGGCGAGCCAGGAGTCGGCCAGTGCCTGCGAGCACGTCGCTTCTCGCTATTCACTCTCACGGCAGTTGAATCCGGACCCCTACAATGCCGATTTGATGCATGCGGTACTCGACGCCGTCCTGGTCCAGGCCCCAGCTGTCGAAGGCGGCTTTTGGGATTCACGCGCAGCTACGACGTCCGGTTCGCCGTCGGAAACAGCGGATTCCAGTGACCACAGCCGTTCCACCTCAGCGCCAGCATCGAAACCGAACGGTTTCCTTGCATACTCATTTCCCACGTATCAGGGAAGCGGCATCAAACGCGACATTCCAGAGGCAGAAACACCGTTGATACTCCGCGCTTTGAGACGCTCCGCGACAACTCATGCTTCGGTATCTGACTCTGTCCGCGCAGGACAAGGCGTAACGGTGGTCTCCGCGTGTGTCGTCGGCGGCGCCGTAAACCTCTATGTCTGGACACTGACCCGAGCCCATGCGCCCCTTGGTCCGTACGGACAAGTCCTGGTTTCGTCACTTGCGGTCGTCCTCGGTGGCATCCTTCTCGTTGCCGTCGTTTTAGGCTTGGCGCTACGTCGATGGAAGAACAATCTGTCAAAGCTCGAACTCGGACTGTCGCCTCAACCTGATGCCGGGGCTCCGGTTCGACTGCGGGCAGTGGGAGAGCCCGACCTCGACAAAATCGTCGACGCCTTCAACGCCTATGTCGCTCGCGCCGAGTCGCTTCAGCAGCGGGCGGTTGCCCTGAGCGACCAACTGATGCAAGCCGAGCGTTTCTCGTCCCTCGGTAGACTCGCGGCGCAAGTTGCACATGAGATTCGCAACCCTTTGGGCGCGGTTAGACTGAAGGCTGAAAACGCCCTTCTGGGCAATGGCAGCAGACAGCGTGAAACCCTGGCTTCAATTCTTGTGCAAGTAGAACGCATTGAAACACAGGTATCCAGCCTTCTCGCACTGACGCAGCCCGTGACTGTCACGAAGAAAGCGACGAACCTGGCCGAGTGGCTGGCGAAAACTGTCAGTGCGCATGAGGAGCAGGCAGCCTCGAAAGGCATCAATCTAAACGTTGACGTGGAGGCATTGCAACCAAACATACTCGAGCAGGGGAATTGCTCCGTGCATATCGACCCCGCGCAAATGGCTCGCGCCTTGGACAACCTCATATTGAACGCCATCAGGCATGCGCCGCCCGATAGCGAGGTCGTCGTAAGGGCAAGCGGGATTGACGCCGCCGGAGGGAAAAGTTTGCGATTGGTCGTTATCGACAACGGACCGGGCGTTCCCGCCATCGACCGGGAACGCATCTTCGAGCCCTTCGTCACTGGCAGGCCTGACGGCTCGGGACTCGGCCTGGCCGTCGCGCGGGAAGTTGCCACGGCGCATGGCGGTCGGGCTTATGTCGCAGACACCGAACACGGCGCGTGTTTTGTAATTGACATCCCATGGCACACATACTCGTAGTCGACGACGACGAAGGATTTCGCGAAGGTCTTGTGGAGACCCTGCTTGACCTCGGACACGACGTGGAGGAGGCGAACTCGGGCGAGCAAGCCCTCGAAGTGCTTCGGGATGCGCGAGCGTTCACCTGCGTCTTTCTCGACTTTCGGCTTCCCGGCATGGATGGACTCGCGCTACTTGAAACCATTCGAGCCGAACCCCGTTGGCGCTTGCTACCGGTCGTGATGCTTACAGGCTTCGCGACCAGCGACAACACCATTGGAGCCATGACGCTTGGCGCGTTCGACCATTTGACCAAGCCCGTCGGCAGGCTAGCAATCCAGTCGCTTCTTGAACGCATTGTCTCGTCAGAAGCCCCTTCGGCGGCGGTTGATGAGCAAGCGGCCTCCTTCACGTCTGAGACCGCCAACAAGAAGCCTCGTCTGCTCGGAGTCAGCGACACGCTGCGCGAAGTACAGAAGCAAATCGGGCGCGCCGCTTCGTCAGACGCCACGGTTCTCATCACCGGTGAAACGGGCACCGGCAAGGAGGTCGCGGCCCGTGTTCTCCATGGTGTGTCGAAGCGACGCGGCATGCCTTTCGTGGCCGTGAACTGTGCGGCGGTTCCCGCAGACCTGCTTGAAAGCGAACTGTTCGGACACGTCAAAGGCGCATTCACCGGCGCAGCCAGCGACCGTGTTGGATGCATTGCCGCGGCAGACGGCGGGACCTTGCTGCTAGACGAAATCGGCGACATGGCATTGTCCATGCAAGCCAAGCTCCTGCGGGTCATCCAGGAGCGCTATGTCACGCCGGTGGGTACCCATCGTCAGGTTCCGGTGGACATACGGCTGGTCGCGGCGACCCATCGCGATTTGAAGGGAATGGTCGAGTCAAACGAGTTTCGCGAAGATTTGCTCTATCGCTTGAGCGTCATACCGATTCACCTGCCTCCGCTGCGGGAGCGCCTGGCCGATATCCTGCCACTCGCCGAACACTTTCTCGCTGATGCTGTATCCATCAGGGGCCATGCAATGCGGCTGTCGGGGCCCGCTCAGCGGTTACTGGTGATGTATCGATGGCCGGGAAACGTCCGGGAACTCAAGAACGCCATTGAGCGCACATGCGCTCTAGCCCCTGGGCCGGCTATCACTGCGGACGACCTGGCGTTTCTGACGCAAAAGCCGGGCGAGGCAGACTCGCGCCTGCCGGCACAGCTGCTTGAGATGGCTCTTCCAGCAGCCGTGGAAATGGTTGAGCGCGCACTGATATGCAATGCCTTGGCACTCGCTGGGAACAACCGTGCCGACGCGGCCCGCCGGCTCGGCATCAGCCGGCAAACGCTCTACGCAAAGATAGCCAGCCTCGCAATCGAATGAGATGTCCAGAAAGCCAACACCGGAGTGTCGGGCCACTTGACACTTGCGTGGCCCATCCGGCCGGGAAGCCTTATAGGCTGGGCTCCGAGCGCCTGGCATAGGGCTTGCAATTCTCTTCGTGTCGTTCAACGGAGAGAACCATGTCATCGAAGTCAATATCTCGCATCGCGAACCTGCACGAGCTTGCGAGCTACACACGTCCCGGTTCGAACCTCGCACGCGCTGCGGCGATTTCTCTCGTTGTCGTCGCGACTGCGTGCGCCGCGCAAACGGCGCCCGCGCCGGCACCTGCAAATATACCCGCACCACCGCCTGTCGCTGCCCCACCCGTGGGCCATATCCCAGAAATGGCACCCCAGGCCCCTCCGCCCGCGCCAGCTCCCTTCATGGCGCAACAACAGTCGCTGGTCGCAACCAGCACGATAAGCCGGTTCGTCATCAATCCGGAAGGCGATGTCGACGGCTTCATCCTCGCGGACAGCGCGCTTGTTCACTTCCCGCCGCACATGAGTTCGCAGTTGGTCACCCTAGTGCATCGTGGCGACACCGTCCGAATCGTCGGCTTGCGGGACGGCAGCGGCAACGTGAGCGCCCAGCAGATTACAAACGTACGGACCGGGCAACAGCTCGTCGACCAACCCCCACCGGTCGATTTGACGCATGCCCCATCGGCGCTGCGTGGTGCGGGCCTCGTCAAGCTGAGCGTCAAGGGGACCATCATGCGGGTCACTACTGCGCCGCGAGGAGAGCCCGACGGCGTCATGCTCAACGACGGAACCATCATCAAGATGCCGCCACCCGTCGCACGACAGTTCATGAGCCTCCTGCGTCCCGACGTTGTCATCGCTGCTCGCGGATATGGCACGCGCAACCAGTATGGCGAGGCGTTGCAAGCGACTGCGTTCGGCACGCCGGACAACGTCATCCAGCTCTACAACAACATCCCTAACTAATTTTCCACTTTTCGGAGTAAGACGATGCATTGGATTGACCCTGACTGCCTGCAAGAAACGCGCGGTATCGTGACTCACTTTCTGATGAACCCGCATGGGGAGCTTGACGGTTTCATCCTCGGCGAGAATCAGCAGGTACATTTTCCCCCGCATATGTCGAAGCAGGTCGCCAAGCACATCAGCATCGGCGACACGGTAATCATACGAGGCGTGAAGCCTCGGTCAGCCGACATCGTTGCTGCAGTGCTGCTGACGTCCAGTTCCGGAGTGGCGATTCTCGATGAAGGTCCGCACGATGGCAAGAAGCATAAGAAGCCTCACGCAGAAAAGCAGCCGATGGAAGTCACGGGTGAGGTCAAGCTCTCCCTGTACGGCCCGAAGGGTGAACTCCGTGGCGCACTTCTCGCCGACGGAACGACCATTCGCATGGCTCCTCATGCCGCGGCTGAACTTGTCAGCTATCTCGAACCGGGTGCGCATATCCAGGTCTGGGGTCACGGGGTGAAGAACGAGTATGGCCACACCATTGAGGTGGATGACATCGCTGAGTCCGTCGACGCGGACAGCGCCGAGGCGAATAACGCGGGCGAAAGCGAACAGAGCCACAACCTTTCTTTTCCTGGCGAGAGCGAGATTGCACCAGAGCAAGTGGACAATCCGGCGAGTAATGATGCCGCGAGCGGTGGCCCGTTAACGTGGATGCATATCGGCGATTTACATTTGACCGACGCCGAAGAACCCAACCACCTCGCGCTCCGGGACATCATCGCGCAAGCCAACACGCATCTGGCGGGACACATCAATTTCGCGGTTCTGCCGGGTGACAACGCTGACGATGGGACACCTGAGCAATATCAGATTCTCCGCTCCGAGTTGGACAAGTTGCGGCTACCGCTTCACATCCTCCCGGGTGACCACGACTTCAAATCCAGGAGCCTTGATGCATTCCATTCAGTACTTGGAGCGCAACAACTGCCTAAGGCAATCACCGCCGCCGGCTGCAAGTGTCTCTTTTTAGATTATGTATCTGCTGGCACCGGCGGACCCGATTTTAGGCTTGGCAAAAGGCAGCTTAAGTGGCTAAAGGAAGAGCTGGAGAGCGCTTCCACCCAGGGCCTTGAAACCGCAGTTTTCGCTCACGCCTACCCTGCTGACCTGGCCGACGCCGACGAAGCGAAAACCTTCCATAAGCTTCTGCGCGACCACCGCGTTCTGGTCGTCGATATGGGTCATACGCACTACAACGAACTCGCGAATGACGGGAAGACGATTTACGCAGCGACGCGCTCGACTGGACAGATAGAGGAAGGACCGGCCGGATTTTCCATTCTCGCTATCGACGGAAACGTGGTCAGTTGGCGCTTCAAGCCACTGGACCAACCGTGGCCGGTAGCCATGATTACTTCACCCGCTGACCGCCGCCTGGTCACCCGCTCCCGGTCGCCCAATCACATCCCGTCCGGAAGCACCACGGTCCGCGCGAAGGCGTGGAGCGCCGAAGGCATCGAACGGGTTGAGTGCCGCATCGGCGACACCGAGTGGCGGCCGATGGCCCTAGACGCATCGACACAATCATGGACACTTGAAACCGAAATACCGGACGAACCCCTCAAGATTTCCGTTCGGGCGACCGACCTGTGCGGCTCAAGCGACATCGACAGCATCGATATCGTGACAACACCCGAGACCTTGGAGAAGCGGCGCGCACACGGGAGCGATGAGGATACCGTAGGCGCGTGGGACGAAAAGCATATCTTCGGTACGCAGCTTGGACCAAATCGCAACGGGAGAAAATGGTGAGCTCAGGCGAACCGGCGACCGGCGGCGAACCAGCGAAATCGCCCGCCGGTCGCAGCCTGCATGGGTTGGACGGCCTCAATTTTTTGATGGCTGACGTGCAAGGTGGATTGGGGCCGTTTCTGTCGGTCTATCTCAGAGACACCCAACATTGGGGCTCAGGCAACATCGGTCTTGTGATGGCGGTAAGTGGCATCGCGGCGGCCATGTGTCAAATTCCCGCCGGCTTGTTAGTTGACGCGGTTCGTGCAAAGCGCCTGCTCGTCGCGATTTCGGGTCTAATGATTGGTGCCGGGTGCCTGCTCATCGCCTTTTTTCCGGAACTACCCGCGGTGATGGCGGTGCAAGTCACGCTGGGCGCGGCGTCGGCCATCATTCCTCCATGCCTTGCTGCACTGAGTCTCGGTATCGTGGGCCATCGCCTGCTGCCCGCACAAATAAGCCGCAACGCGAGCTTCAATCACGCAGGCAACTTCACCGCAGCGCTACTGGCCGGCGCGCTGGGTCAGTATGTCGGAGTCATCTGGCTGTTCTATCTTATCTGCGCATTTGCGGTGGCGAGCGCGGGTGTGGTGCTATTCATCAAACCCAAGGAGATTGACCACGCGCTCGCACGAGGTTCGGAGTGCCGCGCAGGAGGCGATGGTCGGCACCGTCCCATCGCCTTTTCAGAACTTTGGAAAAAGCGTGACCTCAAGGTTTTTATCGTCTCGGTCATTCTTTTTCACATCGGAAACGCGGCGATGCTGCCGCTTGCGGGGCAAGTCATCGCCAAGGTTCACCCTGGCACCGATGTCATCGCATTAAGCGCGTGCGTTATCGCCGCGCAGCTGATGATGGTGGTGGTTGCTGCGCTAGTCGGGCGTGCGATGAAGAAGGGCGTCGGGAGAAGGAAGATTTTCCTGGTTGCACTCGCAGTACTGCCTGTCCGTGGCTTCCTCTTCTCAATGACCAGCAGTCCGTATGCTGTCGTCGCCATTCAACTGCTCGATGGCGTGGCCTCGGGCATCTTTGGCGTTGTCGCTGTCGTCATCGCGTCGGATTTAATGCGCGGGACTGGCCGCTTCAATCTTGCACAAGGATTGATGGCGTTGGCCGTGGGAGTAGGCGGGGCGCTGAGTAATGTCACAGGAGGGTACGTCGTCGAGAAATTCGGTTTCACAGCAGGCTTTCTCACGTTGTCCGCCATCGGTGCGCTCGCCCTGATATTTTTCGCGGTCTTTATGCCTGAGACCAGGCCTCCCGGGGACAGTACCGCAACCCGGCGTACCGACTCGCAACATTTGATTCTTACCTCTCCCTGATTACACAATGAACGCGTTACTCACCTCGCCGTTTTCTGTCTGGGCCATCGCGGCAATATCGACGCTGGGCGTCATCACTCGCCCATTCAAACTGCCGGAGGCGATGTGGGCCGTGCTGGGAGCATTAGCCTTATGCGGATTTGGCATGTTGCCTTGGTCGGATGCCCTGCATGCAATTGGCAAGGGCACCGACGTGTACCTGTTTTTGACGGGCATGATGATGGCGTCGGAACTTGCTCGAAAGGAGGGATTGTTCGACTACCTGGCGGCGCTTACCGCAAAGCGAGCAGCAGGCTCGGCGAAGCGGTTGTTTTTCCTGATGTACTGCGTTGGTACAGTCGTGACCACCTTCATGTCTAACGATGCAACAGCAGTTGTTCTGACGCCTGCAGTCCTGGCGGTCGCACACGCGGTCAAAGCCGAAAAGCCGTTGCCCTATCTTTACATCTGCGCGTTCATTGCCAACGCTGCGAGTTTCGTTTTGCCGATTTCGAACCCGGCAAATCTGGTGATTTTTCGCGACCATATTCCTACCTTGATGCATTGGCTCGGTCGTTTCGCTATCCCGTCTGTCTTGAGTATTGTCGCCACGTATCTGGTCCTCCGTTTTATGCAACGCGATTCTCTAGAGCAGAAAATCGAGGCCGATGTCGACGTGCCCAGGCTCTCCGGCGCGGGAAAGGCGACGGGATTCGGTATCGTGGCGATGGCAGTCGTAATGCTTGCAGCTTCTGCCTTCGACGTTCCACTTGGCCTACCGACTTTCGGCGCAGGGCTCGCGCTGTTCGTTTTCGTTTGCCTCTTGAAACGACAGTTTCTGGGCCATCACCTCACCGAAATATCGTGGGCGGTACTCCCTCTCGTCGGTGGACTTTTCGTGCTGGTTGAAGGGTTGCAGCACACCGGTGTTATTAACCATCTGGCTAACGCAGTTCAAACCGCCGCGAAAACAATTCCCGCTCATGCGGGCTGGATATCCGGCGCGGTCGTTGCCGTCGCATGCAACCTTATCAACAATCTGCCCGCAGGCCTTATCGCGGGCTCAGCGCTTACCGCCGCGCACGCGTCCACGCCTATCGCCAGCGCGATTCTGGTTGGTGTGGACCTTGGCCCGAACTTTTCCGTCACTGGCTCTTTGGCGACCATCCTTTGGCTCACAGCGCTGCGTCGCGACGGCATTGAAGTGTCCGCATGGTCTTTCTTGAAGTTGGGTGTCGTGGTGACCCTGCCCGCTCTCGCCGTCGCATTGGCTGCGGTTGCATTAAGCGCGAATCTGTAACACCACTCAAGATGCGAGCTTGCCTAAAGCAAACCAGAGGCCGCTCGTTGCGCGCGGCTCCGCTCGGGCGATTGTTGAGCCGCTCTTGGATAGATGTCGGTCATGCGATAGACCTCCAACACATATGTCCACCGTACCCGGAGCGGGCTTTTCGAGAGACTGAGTTTGCGACGCCTCTTCGAGCTGGCAGTGGCGACGGCAATTAGCCTGTTCGGTCTGAAATCGGGCGTCACGTTGGCGACTGTGGTCGGCGTACCCATCGAAGTGCCGGTCATGCTGGTCGTCGTCAAGGTGGTCAACTCTGCGACACTGGTACCAGCGGACATCGTGACTGACTCAGCCGCCTTCCCCTGCGAAGGCGGCTTTCGTATTGGCGTGGCCCCGCGACGGAGCGCCATCGCCCTTACCACTTCTGTAGTGCTGAAAGTCCATCCAGTATCGGACACTCCGGCCGTGAGTCACCGCGACAGTGGACCGCCAGATTTTCCACGGTCTCCTTCATCGCAGTCATCTCGCGAATCCGACAATCTAGCTCCGCGAGATGCTGGTTAATCAAGCGCTCGACCTCGCCGCTGGGTCTGCTGCGGTTTTGCCACAACTCAAGCATGGTAGCGATTTGTCTAATCGAAAAACCAAGATGACGCGCCTGCTTCACAAAGCGAAGAATTTCGATATCGGTCGAGCTGAAAACGCGGTAATTCGACCCGGTGCGGCCCGCTGGCTTGATAAGTCCAGTCCGCTCGTAGTGGCGAATCATCTTCGCCGACACACCGGATGCTTTCGCCGCTTCGCCAATGTTCATCTCAGCCGCCTTTGTCTGGCCGGCCAATCTGCCGTATACCTCTGTTTTTAGACCTTCCCGCAATGGGAAGGTCAAGCATCACACGATGGCGGACCGATGTCCGCCATCGAGTCACGGTATCGCTTCCGCCTGACTGCGAATGCGGAAGAATTTCTCCACCGGAATCACCGCAACGACCCCATCTCCACCTGCGCCGACATGTGCGACATCCATGATAGTCTTCACAAGTGCATCGACGTTCTCCGCCTGCGCAAAGATTTCAATCTTGATGTGCTCCGTCGTCCAATCGTCGGCAAAGTAATTCGGATGTACGCCGAATCCCCGCACTTTGGTAACGGTCACGCCATGGATGTGAATGGCGCCCAACTTCCGTTCCAGTGCTTCCACTACATCGAGCCTGACAATGGCAACAACGCATTTCAGTTCCATGTCGTCCTCCTCAGCGGTTGATTGTTAGCGAAACCGTCTGCTGCTATCCGCTTGGCCCGTTTGGTGCCCATTTCACATCCACTGCAGCTTGAATCTTGCCCGCGTCCTGAACGCCAGCTTGTGTCATCCGCCAGGCTATCTCTGCCGTACCCTGACAAACCGCGCATGTCACCGCCATCTGGTCTTCGAAGCATTGGAGATTGGAACGGTGTACGCCGCGATTTTCACAACCGCACCAACAATAAAGCTTGTTGAGCGTCGCAGGAATCTGCGTCGCGACCCAGTAGGAATGCCTTATGTCCTTATCAGCAAATTGATTCGGGTTCAGGACGTGTGATGCATCCGACCGGCCACTGGGAATGATGCGCAACCCATCAGGACGCAACATCCCCACATGCCACGCAGTTTCCGAGTGAACCTGCTCTTGCAGACCCGCTTTCCCGGTCGTCGAACCAAGCACCGGGTGCCGTGCAAAGAACGGCCCGAGAACAACCGCCGCAGGTATCGCAAGAATCAGCACGACCAGCACCACCACGAGACGCCACCTGCCCCCAATGGGTACCGGTGAACGCGCCGCGCGCGCCTGATGCTCCTCCCCTTTGCTTATCCGATTTTTCATTGCAACCCTCCTTTTTCACAGGCCAGCGGCTATCGCCAGAGATGCATCGCCTCACTGCAAGAATGCACACCGTGCATCATGCTTACGTGCATCACAGCCATGCCGACGATACCGAGCACAGCGACGAGGCCAATGACGGCGAAAATGATAACGACGACGTTGAGCATTCGAGCGTTGTCGAACATGAACTCCTCCTTCGCACCAGTCGCGGAGCAGCGTGATGGGCAGCGATATCGCGCTGCTCCGCGTGACTTCAACGTGACGTGATGAATCGGGTCAAGATTTCGGACCCGTCACGGCGTCACTCTGCACGTCGTACTTGTCGGTACTGGACTTCGTAGTCCGCATCATGAGCAGCATCGAGAGCGGATACACCAGCATGCAGGCCACCAGGATGAACGGTGCGAGGGCGCCTCTGAACTGAGGGAGTGCCCAGTATCCCAAGGCAATGACGAGCGCGAGCGCAAGTGCAATCGTCGCCATGGTCTTTGTGTTGCACTTCATGTTTGTTTCCTTTCTGGAATTGGATTAGATATCAGTGTTGGGAAGAAATCCGCGTCACTTCGATGGAGACGTACCCGCCTGGTCCGAGTACTTGAGCATGATGTCGCCCATCGCCTTCATCATTTCCCCATGCATGCGCATCGCGGTCTTCGGGTCCATACCCATATTGCCGCCCATCATTGGACAACTGCCCATCATGCCGCCGCCCATCCCTCCCATTCCCATACCGCCCATCATGGAGGGACTGTGCTCGCGCGTTTGCGGGGGGCGACTCGCGTCATTGCCGGTCCCACCGGCAGCCATTGCCACAGCGCCTGTACCCAACGGGAGTGTCAACAGGGCAGCAGTCAGTAGTGATTTCGCGTTCATATATATCTCCGGATTCGGTTAAATCGTGTCACTGAGAAAGCAGTTGTCTAGGCGCGAGCCGACGCTCTCCGCGTTCGCGACACGCGTGCGTGCACAACGACGCGGGGCCGTTCGAGACTCGTCGACGAGGGAACTACACGGAGCGAGGTGGAGGCGCTGGCAGTTCGGGGATGAACTGCGGTATGAGAATGAGGTTGGTGGCCCGGTAGACGGGCGAGGAAGTCACGACTGCCGTCTTGTGCGTCGTGGGTATGACAGCCATGCCACAGCCGAGACCGCTCAGGCTGCCGTGACATGCGGGCTGAGAACCCGTTACGTGGGCTCTTGCATCTTGTGCGCACGCCACCATGCCCGGTGTATGCGGCGCCTTCATCTGCGACTGCATTGTCGACGGCGGCATCTCGGGGCAAAGCACCACCTGCGCGGGGTAGCCGAGGAGCGGCAGCCACGCGATAAGCAGACAGGCAACGAGTTTGGCCCAGAATTTCATCATTTCAGTATAGCTGGTCCACGCGGCTTCGCCAAAGGGCAGCGTGACGCTCGCGCACTACCCGGTAGGTCACTGGCCCCAATGCTTTAGATGCGCGAGGAACGCGTCCGCACCAACAAAACCGACCAATTGTGCGTCGACCTGCTGATGGCCATTGCGGTCATAGAAAATTAACGCCGGTGGCCCGAACAGCCTAAATCGCCTCAACATGTCAGCGTCTTCGGGTGTGTTCTTCGTCACATCAATACGCAGCAGTTTCCAATGCGCGAACTCGTTAACCACGCGCGCGTCGGTAAAGGTAAATCGCTCCAGTTCTTTGCAGCTGATACACCAGTCGGCGTAGAAATCCACCATGACAGGCTGGCCGCGCGCCGTCTCGAGCGCTCGGTCAAGTTCCGTAGTCGACTGTATCGGTTCAAACCGTGCTGCAATAACCGTGTCGGTCCGTGCTCCCCGCATAACACCGCGCAATGGCTGAAGAACGTCAAAATTCCCCGACGCAACGCCGACCAGTTCGGCAATCGCCGCGACCAGTAGCAGTACACCCAGTGCTTTGCCCACGCGAAGCACACCGTGTGCGTTCGGCGGCAGCGGGTCGATGGCGCGCAGCATCATCGCGCAAGCGGCTAGCAGCAAAGCGACCAATGCCATCAGCAGCCAATCCGGCAGTAGCGAATAGACGAACCACAATGCTGCTGCAAGCAGCATGACGCCCAACGTGTTCTGGACGGCAACCATCCAGGGACCGGACCTCGGTAGCACGTGTGCGCCGAACGTGCCGACGAGCAGTAGCGGAATGCCTATTCCGATGCCCATCACGTACAAGGCCAGCGCTCCGCCGACGACATCGCGACTGTTGGCGATATACAGCAGCGCACCCGCCAGTGCTGGTGTGGAGCATGGGCCGACAATCAGTGCGGAGAGCATGCCCATCACGAACACAGGGACAATCCGGCCGCCGGGCAGCCGATTGCTCCACTCGGTAAGCCTGGTCTGCCAGCCCGTTGGCAACTGCAGTCTGAACAGACCGAACATGCCGAGCGCGAGGACGACCATGAGCAAACCAAAGGCAGCCAGCACCCAGGGCGTTTGCGTTACAGCCACCAACGGGATGCCGATGAGTGCCGCAATGGTGCCGGCGACCGCATAGGTAACCGCAAGTCCCTGCACATAAGTGACCGACAGTGCGAAGCCGCGCCACACGGCTGGGCGTTGCTGACCTCCGCCGATAACAGCGGTCACAATGGGAATGAGGGGATACATGCACACCGTGCCGGCCATCAACAGGCCGGCAAGCAGGAAGCCCAGCAGTTCGGGAAGGCCAAGGCCATTCGCCGGTCGCAGAGTCAGGCCGAAAACAGCGATGCCCCGGTTTTCGCCGACAACTGGAAACTCGGTCGCCCCCGCTGATGCATTCCCTTCGTTCGCAATGGGGGTGACGATGCCGTTGGAAGCTATCCGGTAGCTTCGGGTTAGCGGTGGGTAGCAGACGCCGAGGTCCGCACACCCCTGCGACGTGACGGACAGCACGGTGCTCGCCGTGATGGCGCGGGGCAACGGAACGCGAATCTGCACAGGCCGGTGATAGACCTGGACCATGCCGAATGTCGGGTCGTTTTTCGATTCTGCGGGCGGCATCTGGTCCGGCTTAACGGGCACACCATCCACCGCGAAGCTGAAGCGGTCCTGGTACAGGTAGTAGCCAGGCTTCGTGCCGAAGTCGAGCGTTACCTGTTGTGGACCGCTGACGCTAACCGTCAATGGGAAGGCTTCGTTGACGGGTAGCAGGTCGGATTCGCTCACCGCGTAAGCGGCCAGAGACATGAAAACGAATAGCAAGCCAAGCGCGATGCGCAACGCGCCCTTGGCTGCGTCTGTCTGACGGCAAATTCGCTGCCGTAGGTCGGATGATGTCATTCGCATTGCAGTGCCTCTACTCACAAGATGCGCAGACGTGCGACCGCAGGTCCGCCGTCACGCGGCGAGCCTGCGAGTGCTGTGTCAGCGCCCCATCATGACTGCTTTTCCAGTTTCACAATGGTCAGGGTGCCGTTGACGTTTTCGACGCGGACCTTGACCTTGTCGCCCTCGTGAACCTGCTTGACCATCGCGGCATCCTTCGCCTTGAACGCCATCGTCATCGGCGGCATCCCGACGTTCTCCAACGCGCCGTGCTTCAGCGTGACCATGCCGGTCGCAGCGTCCACCTTCCTGACCTCCGCATCGGTGAGCGCAGTGTTCGATGACGTCTTCGAAGCCGACGGCTTGGACATGTCCATGCCGGCCATATCATCACCAGCGAACGCGGGCGCAGCGACGATAGCTGCAAGAGCAACAGACGCAACAATCAACTTCTTCATTGAGTTTCTCCAGTCTGAGTAGATGGCACTTTCATGCCGGAAGGTACTGCATGGGGGAGCCGCGCATGGCCAAGCCTTCGCGCGCGGCGGCGTTGCAGCAGGAACCAGGCTGCAGGGATAACGAACATTGAAAGGATTGGCGCCGTGACCATGCCGCCTACCATCGGTGCGGCGATGCGCTGCATGACTTCCGAACCGGCGCCGTGCCCGACCATGATGGGGATGAGACCAGCCAGCACGACAGCAACCGTCATCGCTTTCGGACGCACGCGCAACACGGCGCCTTCGCGAATCGCATCGAACAGAAGCGCCTCGGTCAGCAGTTCTCCGGCTTCCAGCCTGCGATTCAGTGCACCCTTCAGGTAGAGCAGCATCACGACACCGAACTCGGCTGCGACACCCGCGAGTGCGATAAACCCGACCGCGGTTGCGACCGACACTGCATGACCCAGAATCCAGATGAGCCAGAAGCCGCCGACCAGAGCGAACGGCACCGTCGACATCAGCAGCAGTGCATCGGCCGCGGAGTTGAAGGTCAGGAAGAGCAGCACAAAGATGACGACGAGCGTCACGGGAATGACCGTGCGCAGCTTCGCCGCTGCACGCTCGAGATATTCGAACTGGCCGGACCATGCAATCGAATAGCCCGGCGGTAGCGTCACCTTCTCCGCAACAGCGCGCTGCATTGCCTCGACCGCCGACTGCAGGTCCGTGTTACGGATGTCCACGTAGACGTAACCCGAGAGCCGGGCATTCTCGCTGCGAATCATCGGAGGGCCATCGGCAATCATGATGTGCGCGACGTCACCGAGCTGGATTTGCGCGCCACGGTCTGTGACGACCGGCAACTGACGCAGCTTCTCAAGTGAGTCCCGGATTTCACGCGGATAGCGGATGTTGATGGGAAACCGTTCGCGGCCAGCAATCACTTCACCTACGTTTTCTCCGCCGACGGCCGAAGAAATGACGGACTGGATGTCGCCGACGGAAAGCCCATAACGTGCAGCCGCCTGGCGGTCAATGTCGATGTCGATGTACCGACCGCCGTTCAGGCGCTCGGCCAGTGCAGACGTGACGCCCGGCACATTCTTGACCGCTGTTTCGACCTGCGCCGCAATCCGGTCGATTTGCGCGAGGTCGCTGCCGGAAATCTTGACGCCGACCGGCGTCTTGATGCCGGTAGACAGCATGTCCAGACGATTACGGATGGGCGGTACCCACACGTTCGACAGCCCTGGCACCTTGACCGTCCGGTCCAGTTCATCGACCAGCTTTTCCGGCGTCATGCCTGGTCGCCACTGGCTGCGTGGCTTGAACTGGATTGTGGTCTCGAACATTTCGAGCGGTGCCGGGTCTGTAGCGGTGTCGGCCCGGCCGGATTTGCCGAAGACAGTCTGCACCTCCGGAACCGTCTTGATGAGCCGGTCGGTCTGCTGCAGCAGTTCACTTGCTTTCTCGGCCGAAATTCCCGGAAGCGCTGTCGGCATATACAGCAGGTCGCCTTCATCGAGCGGTGGCATGAATTCGCCGCCGAGCTGGGACAGCGGAATCACCGAAGCGGCCAGCGCAACCACCGCCAGCGCAATCGCAACCCACGGCCGCCGCAGCGTCGCTTCCAGCAACGGTCGATACAGTCGAATCAGCACCCGATTGATTGGATTCGAGTTCTCGTGAGGAATGCGACCTCGAATCAGATAACCCATCAGCACGGGCACCAGTGTCACCGACAATCCGGCAGCAGCGGCAATGGTGTAGGTCTTGGTGAAAGCCAACGGAGAGAACAGCTTTCCCTCCTGCCCCTCGAGCGAGAACACCGGGATAAACGACAGCGTGATGATGAGCAGCGAGAAGAATAATGCCGGCCCGACCTCCGCTGCAGATGTCGCGATGAGTTCCCAGCGTTGTGCCGTTGTGATTGGTTCGCCCGGATGCTGGTGGTCGTACGCTTCGAGATGCTTGTGAGCGTTCTCAATCATCACGATGGCCGCGTCAATCATCGCCCCGATGGCAATTGCGATGCCTCCTAGCGACATCAGGTTCGCGTTCACCCCCTGATAGCGCATCACGATGAAGGCGGCCAGTACCCCTATCGGCAGTGACAGAATCGCCACGAACGCACTGCGCAGGTGGAACAGGAACACCGCACAGACCAAACCAACAATGATGAACTCCTCGATGAGCTTGTCCTTGAGGTTGTCAACGGCGCGCTCGATGAGCTGGGAGCGGTCGTAGGTGGTCACGACTTCGACACCGGCTGGCAGAGAACGCTTGAGGTCAGCCAGTTTCGCTTTCACCGCATCGATGGTCGTCAGCGCGTTCTTGCCGGAGCGCATGACGATGACGCCGCCTGCTACTTCGCCCTGCCCATTCAGCTCGGCGATGCCACGTCGCATCTCAGGTCCGATTTGAATCCGGGCTACGTCGCCGAGCAGAACCGGCGTACCTGCATCGTTCGTGCGCAATACGACGTTGCGGAAATCGTCGAGCGTATGCAGGTAGCCAGAGGAACGGACCATGTACTCCGACTCGGCCATTTCAACCACCGAACCGCCCGACTCCTGATTGGCCTTGCCCAATGCGTCGGCCACCACTGCTTGGGTGATGCCATACGCTCGCAGCTTGTCCGGGTCGAGCACAACCTGGTACTGGCGCACCATGCCACCGATGGACGCGACTTCAGAGACGTCCGGCACTGACTTAAGTTCGAACTTGAGGAACCAGTCGTTCAATGCACGAAGTTGTCCAAGGTCGTGTTGCCCGGTTTTGTCGACGAGTGCATATTCGTACACCCAGCCCACGCCGGTCGCATCGGGTCCAAGCGAAACGGTCGCGCCCTGCGGCAGGCGGCTCTGTACCTGGTTCAGATACTCGAGTACCCGCGAGCGTGCCCAGTACTGGTCGGTCTTGTCGTCGAACAGCACATAGACAAACGCATCGCCGAACGACGAATACGCGCGGATGGTTTTCGCACCGGGCACACCTAGCAGCGTCGTCGTGAGCGGATAGGTCACCTGGTCCTCGATGACCTGTGGTGCTTTGCCCGGGTACGACGCCTTGATGATGACCTGCGTATCGGACAGGTCGGGTAGCGCATCGAGCGGCGTTTGCGTGACCGAATAGACACCCCACGCCGTAACGAGCACGGTCGCGAGCAGCACCAGGAAGCGGTTGTGGATGGACCACCGTATAAGACGCGCAATCATTTGGCGCCTCCGACGGGTTCAACCCTGGTCAACTGGTATCCGTCACCCGACTGCCTGAAGACAAAATGGACAGTCTGGCCAGGCTTCACATCCGGAAACGCCGTCGGCGACGGTTTGCCGAATGCCATCGTCATCGCGCCCCAGCCCAGAGCTGGAACCGGCTGATGTGAAAACGTAATGTCTCCGGCCGTCACCTGTTCGACCTTACCTGCGGTGTCGTAGGTCTGCTGTGGTGCTGCGGCAGGTGCAGGAGGCGGCGCGCTCGCACCGGTCGGTGCGGTTGCTTCTAGCTTCGGCAGAACAGATTTCAGACTCGCTTCCGAGTCAATCAGGAACTGGCCGGATGCGACGACCTGCTGGCCCCCGGTCAGGCCGTTGGCCACCTCGGTGTCGTCGCCGGCATCATTGCCAACGGTGACCGAGACAGGTTGTAACCTGCCGTCTGGATTTTTGACGATGACCACCGACCGCTTACCCGTCGTGATGACGGCTTCCGAGGGAACCAGCAACCGCGATACCTTTTTTGCCGCGCCGACGCGCGCCCGCATCAACATCCCCGGCGTCAACCTGAAGTCCGCGTTATCGATTTCGAGGCGAGCCTGAAGCGTACGGCTACTCGTGCTGATGCCCGGCAGGATTTCACGGATGTGTCCCGTGAAATGTTGGGCCGGGTCACCGGCAAACACGGCGTCCACGCTCATGCCCGGTCGGACCTGAAGCGCCAGCGCTTCGGGCACCTCCACCACGAGCCACAGCCTGTCGAGCCCGGAGACTTTCGCAAGCGTCTGTCCGGGCGACACCATCGCGCCATCACGAACGTTCAGTTCGGTCAGCACGCCGGTTTCCGGTGCGGATAGCGTGATGTGTGTCTGCGCCTTGCCAGTTCGGTCGAGACTTGCAATCACACCGTCTGGAATCGACATCGCCCGCATGCGCGTACGTGACGCCGCAAGCATGCCGTCATCCATGCCGCCACGTTTCAGCGCCAGATACTCTTCCTGCGGCGCAAGCCAATCTGGAACGAACAGGGACGCTATCGGTGCGCCTTTCGTTACGCGCTGCATTGGGGCGCTGGCGTAAAGATGGTCAATGTAGCCGGTCACTCGCGACTGGACGACATCGGCTTTCGACTCATCGAACTGCGTAGTACCTACCGCGTCGAATCCTTCCGTTGTCTCCTGCCGGCGTACGGTTGCATATCGAATCCCCAGGTTCTGCTGCAACCCGGGGTCAATCTTGATGCCGTTCGAGCCGCCTTCATCGGCGTAGACCGGCTCTACCTGCATGTTCATGAAAGGTGACTTGCCCGGCTTGTCGAAATGCTGGTTCGGCACCATCGGGTCGTGCCAGTACAGTACCTTCCGGCCAGTCTTCGGGTCGGTTCCGTCGCTGGAGGGTGTTGCCGCACCAGCGCTCTTGCCACTCATCGCCGAACGATGGGTGCCGGCCACATAGCCGACGCCTAGCAAGGCTGCTGCGGCAAACATCGTAAGAGCCGCACGTGCCAGTTGTTTCTTTTGCATGTTGTTCTCCTTCACTGA
Source organism: Paraburkholderia sp. RL18-085-BIA-A (assembly GCF_046027075.1). Taxonomy (NCBI): domain Bacteria; kingdom Pseudomonadati; phylum Pseudomonadota; class Betaproteobacteria; order Burkholderiales; family Burkholderiaceae; genus Paraburkholderia; species Paraburkholderia sp. RL18-085-BIA-A. The sequence goes on from NZ_JARESU010000008.1 coordinate 51,545, forward strand.
CTGACGGACATCGAGGCGGGCACGACCTGGTATTCCAGTTGGGCCCAGGTCTGGGATACGTCTCGCTGCAGGTCGAGCACCTGAAGCTGGGCGTCGAGTTGCGCGCGCCTGGCAGCGAAAGTGTCCGCAAGCGAGCCGGTGCCTGCCTTGTACGCTGCAGCCGCCAGTTGGGCGCGCTGGTCCGCAGCGGGAAGCAGGGAGCGGGTGAGATTGGTAATGCGCTCGCGACCGCTCGCGAGCGTGGCTGACTGCGTACGGATATCCGCTTCGACCTGACGCTGCGCGTCCTCGTACATCAGTCGCGTCTTAGTGCCCAGTTCCGCCTTCTCCGCCGCGTCCCGGTCCTGGGAGTTCTTGCGATGGATGGGCAGCGGGATGCTGACGCCAACCGACACCATGTTCGAGAATCCGCCTCCGCGCTGCTGGTAGGCGACCTCCCATGTCCAGTTGGGACTGCGGTTGCTGTTCGCGACGGCCGTATCGGCATCGGCGACGGCAATGTCCCGTGATGCTGCGACGAGCACTGGCTGCACCTCACCCAGCTCCTCAGGCGGCAGCGATGACACATATGACTGCGGCGCCGGCGGGTCGCCCGTCACATCAGAAACGGGCATTGCGGTCCAGCGGGACAGACCTATAAGCGCGGTCCGCAACGTCTGCCGGGCCTTGAGCAACTGGTCCTGGGTCTGCGCCAGCATCGCCTGGGCCTGCATCACATCGGCCGCAGTCGCTTTCGCCCCACGATAAGAGGCCTTCGTCGCATCCAGCTCATGGGTCATGTGGCCAACGAGCTCCTGCTGCAGCGAGACAGCTTTCTTCGCATAGACCGCGTTCAGCCACGCGGTGGCCGTTTGCTGGCGGGTGTTCACGAGCTGGGCGAGGTAGCCGGCCCGCTCGCGGTCCACGACGTCATTCGCCAATGCGGACCGGAGTCGGCGCTTGTCGCCCGACACCCATTCCTGCTCGATGCCGATACGGCGCATCGTCATGAAATCCTGGCCAATTGTGAATTTCTGCTGCCCGGTCACAGGCAGGTTGTCGACGCCAGCTTTGAGCATCGGGTCGGGCAACTGGCCGGCCCGGACGGCCGCTTCCGAACTCGCACGGACCGAAGCCTGTGCAGCCCCCATGGCAGCGGAGCGGTCGGTGGCGGCCTGCAATGCCGCGTCAAGCGTGACGGGTGCTTCCTGAGCGTAGGCTGAAACGCTCGCGAGAATCAGCGCTGCAAAAAGTGAATGCGCGCGCAGTGGCGCACGCCGGCATGACGGCGTGCCAATAGTTAAAGGCATGTTCTAACCCCAACGGCGGACTCCCACAGGGAATCCACGTCCTGGACGCAGGACGACCTCGCCGCAAACGCGGCGAACCTGTCAGCAAGGGATTAGAGGGTGCGAGGAGGTCGCCAGAGACCGGCCGGTTCACGGACGGGCAGCGACTGTGCGTAGTGGAATACGACGGGACTGGACAGCCCGGCGGGACGGGTTACCTCGGCAGCGGAGACAGGGTGATACAGGCTGCCGAGCTGGCATTGCGCCGTTGCCTTGCAGAAGAACCCCTTGGCCTTCCCCGGTTGCGAGGATTTCATCGTCTCGCAGCCGGGCATGTCCGAAGACATGGCGCTGCCTTCGTCAGCGGACATGGGCATCTGCATTGGACATTCTCCGGTCAGGCCGCTGGCCGCCAGCCCACTGATGGGCAGCGCGGCGCAAAGCAACAGGAGGAGCAATGTCCGAAGAAATTTCATGGCTGTGATTATAGCGGAGCCGTTTTATCCATGTACCCGCGAATGTGTAGCTAGTGGCGCTCAGCGCACAGCGCCGGCACCGACCGACGATTATGGTGGCGGGGCGCAGCGCGTGCCGCCGGCAATCGGCCCGCCAGCGAAAGGACTCAACGGAAATGGACGCACTTCCGGCACCCGGCCATGCATGCTATCCCGCTGAAGGCCACCGCTCAGTGAGGTGTGGCTAAGGCACCGCGTGCTTTTTCTTCCTGAACGGCGCCAATTTCAACAGTGCCTGACGCCGACCTGCCTGCCTTCGGTTTCCACGTGCGCAACAACAATGCGTTGCTGACAACACTCACGCTGCTGAAGGCCATCGCGGCTCCCGCCACGACGGGACTAAGCACACCAAAAGCCGCCAGAGGTACGCCGACGACGTTATAGACGAACGCCCAAAAGAGGTTTTGCCGAATCTTTCGATACGTCTTGCGTGAGATGTCAATCGCGTCGGCCACCAACGACGGGTCGCCACGCATCAGCGTCACGCCTGCTGCATGCATCGCGACATCCGTGCCTGTTGACATGGCAATGCCAACGTCAGCCGCTGCCAGCGCGGGCGCATCGTTTATCCCGTCACCGACCATACCGACAACCGCGCCAGCCTTACGCAACGCGGCGACGGTGTTCGCTTTGTCCTCGGGCAGCAATTCTGCATGCACTTCGTCGATGCCCAGTTCCTTTGCCACGCGCTGCGCGCTACCCCAGTTATCACCGGTAAGCAGGACCGTACGCACGCCCATCTCTGAGAGCGCTCCGATAGCATGACGCGCGGTGTCCTTTATGGCGTCGCCGAAGGCCATCAAGGCGAGCACGCGCGACTCGGGGTTGGTTTCAATCAACCATGACACGGTCAAACCCGAGGCCTGCGCTTCTTCGGCGGCTTGTTGCAGTTCGCTCGGCACCTCGACAGCGCGTCCGCCCAACCACCGGTCACTGCCAATGACGAGTTGCCGCTCGTCCACGGTAGCTTCAATGCCGTGACCGGGCAGCGCTGTGACGTCTGCGACGCTGCTCGGTGCAACTCCTTCGCGTTGTGCTTCCGCGACGACCGCACGGGCAAGTGGGTGTTCGCTCGCCTGCTGAACCGACGCAGCAAGCCGCAGAGCTTCGTTTCGTGACACATGCGCCGGTTCGAATATGACGAGGCTGGGTTTGCCTTCGGTCAACGTGCCCGTCTTATCGAACGCAACTACGTTCATCCTATGCGCCAGTTCCAGGGCTTCGGCATCCTTGATGAGTATGCCGTGCTGGGCCGCCACGCCGGTGCCCGCCATAATCGCGGTAGGGGTCGCAAGACCGAGCGAGCAGGGACAGGCAATGACAAGTACCGCGACCGCGTTCAGCAATGCGATTTCGGCACTTCCACCCACACAGAGCCAGCCGAAGAAGGCCAGCAATGCAATGCCCAAGATAGCCGGCACAAATACCGCGCTGACCTTGTCCACCAAACGCTGAATCGGCGCCTTCTCGGCCTGTGCGGACTCGACCAGCCGAATAATGCGCGACAACATCGTGTCCGCGCCGACGGCCGTCGTCCGCACAGCAAGGTAGCCATGCGCCACGATTGAGCCGGTGACGACCGCGTCGCCTGCGCCCTTGGACACCGGCAAGCTCTCACCCGTGATGAGCGACTCGTCAATATCGCTTTGGCCTTCCAGAATCACGCCGTCGACTGGAATTCGCTCGCCAGGACGAACCACCACGCTGTCATCTACTCTTACCTGGGACAGTGGAATGTCCTTTTCTTCGCCGTTTGCGCGCACGCGCGCCGTTTCGGGCCGCAGAGCATTCAGCGCCCGTATGGCCTCGGCCGTCTTACGTTTCGCACGCACTTCCAGCCATTTGCCGAAACGCACCAGCGCAATGACGATGGCGGCCGACTCGAAGTAGAGGTGCCCCATTTCGCCAGGGTGAGCCATCAGTTCATACACGCTCAGCCCATACGCAGCGGAAGTCCCGAGCGCAACCAGCAAATCCATATTGCCGGCTCTCGCCAGAACCGCCTTGTATGCAGCCTTGTAGAACCGCCCACCGAAGGCAAACTGCACGATTGTTGCGAGCACGAGTTGAACGGACGGTGGCAGCATCACGTGCAGACTGAACCACTGGGCCGCCATCGGCACGGCCAGCGGCAGCGTGAGCAGCGCGCAGACTAAAACTGCCAGCATCTCGCTGTCTCGCCGGGGCAACGGCGCTTGCTTCGCTTCGTCGGTGTGCAACGATGCCTCATAGCCCGCTTTCGAGACGGCGACGACGAGCGCATCCTCTCTAACTCCAAAGCCGCGCACCGTTGCGGTCTCTGTTGCGAGGTTCACGACGGCGTCAGTCACGCCGGCTATCCGGAGCAGCGCCTTTTCGACGCGCGAAACGCAGGATGCGCATGTCATGCCGCCCACGTTAAGCGAGGTCGACGACTGTGGCACTTCGTAGCCTGCGCGTTTCACTGCCTCAACAAGCGCATCCGGCACGACGGATGAGTCCGTCGTTACGTTCGCACGCTCGGTGGCGATATTCACGGTCGCCCGTTCGACGCCCGGCACTTTTGAAATCGCTTTTTCAACCCGGCTCACGCAAGACGCGCAAGTCATTCCTTCCACTGGCAAAGTCCATTCTTTGGTCGGCTTTCTACCGCCGGCCTGCGGCACTGTCGCTTCCATTTTCATCACCTCATGGATAACCCCAACCGAGCCAAGGGAGGCTCGGGGCGCAAGTCAATCTTTCGACATCGGGCTGTAACCCGCCTCGGAGATAGCATGCAGAAACTCATCGGGCGACATCTCAGACACAACCTTCACCCGCTTTTGGTCAAGGTATACGTGGACCATCGCGGATTGGTCCACGTCTTTTACCGCTTTCGTGATGAGGCCCGCGCAGTGACCACACGTCATGTCTTTCACTTCAAATTCCATTTTTTCTCTCCGTTCAGGCTGAATGAATCCAGCATTGGCCTTCCCCCTACTGGAAGGTCAAGCGCGCCGCGGCAGTCCACCGTCTCATGACCGGGGTGGGTCAATGACGTTGCAGTCAGGTCATTCAGGATTGGGCATTCAGGTTGAGAATCGCCTCTGCAGTGCTTCGCCAGGTTCTCGAGGGTCTCTTTCATTTGAACGAGTTCGCGGATACGCAGCTCCAGCTCTCCGATATGCCCCATGGCCAGGCGTTTGACCTCACTACTCGGCCGGCCGTCCTGCCACAGCCCGAGCAAAACGGTGATTTGGTTCATCGAAAAACCGAGTCGGCGCGCTTGCTTAATGAACCGAAGTATTTGCACATCGCTGGGCGAATACACGCGGTAGTTGGACTGCGTGCGCTTCGCCGGCCGAATCAGTCTGGTTTCCTCATAGTGGCGAATCATCTTGGCCGATACGCCGGACGCCTTCGCCGCTTCACCAATGTTCATATTGAGCCCCTTTAGAGCACGGTCCGTACGCCGCACATTTTTTACTGTGGACCTTCCTATGATGGGAAGGTCAAGCGTGTGCGCCACCGCTGCAGGCGGCGGCTAGTGCAAGCGGTTCCTGATGGGTTCATGCATCACATGTGGGCTGCCGTAGCTCGCGCCGCTGGCGGCGAATGCTGCCTTGACGTGAATCTGTTGCTTCGATGACAAGGCTTGGAGCCATAAAAAAAGGACCCGAACATGCGTTCGGGTCCTGTAAAAGATGGCCTTTGCCTGGGAGTCAATCGAGGCTGGCTGAGCCCTCAATGGACCCTGCGGCGGTGACCATCTGCGTGGACGTGAGAAACAACCGCTGCCGAACTGGCTACTAGGCGTCCGGCAGCGGGCTGGAGACAAGCACGGCAGCAGCGACCAGCACGCCCGCCAGGACCAGCGACTCGACATGCAGGACAGCGGCGAAGCGTTTGAGGTGGCGTACCGGCGATGTCGATGACGCATTTGTCAAAGACGCCAATAGGCTGGGCATCTGAAAGAAGCGATTGTGCCCGCCGAGCGCGGCGGCAACGAGCACCAGCGCAAGTTTCAGAAGCAAAATCTGTCCATAAAGCGAACCGACCAGGTTGCCCGCCGAATTGACGCCGCGCCACCCGTTGTACGCACCAGTAGCAAACAGCAAAATCAGCGCGAACGTGGCAGCGTCCGAGAGCGACTGAACGAACGCACCACTGTTCACAAGCTCGGTTCCCTCCGCTTCGAACAAACGCGGCATCACAACGTAAGTCGCAACCAGCACAAGGCCCACCCACGTGCTGATGGCGAGCAGGTGTATCCAGTCCGCCCATACAGGCAGGCTGAAAAGGCCAGCATCGACCGGATGGCCCCCATTGCTTCGAGCGAGGGCGACACCAGCCACGGCCAACCAGATGGCTAGCGGAAATCGAATCGACTTGCCCGTCTGCATGAACGAAAGGATGGCCACGCACAGCATCAGTCCCTCGCCAACCGACCAGGCATGACCAAAATCGGTCTCCACCAGCATCGAGCGGATTGCAGGCCCCGCCTCCAGCAGCGTGGAGTCGCTCATCACCGCGCAATGAATCCAGAATGCAAACGCGCTGGACATCAGTACGCCGACCGACGCAATACGTAGAGCGCGAACCAGCCGCCGGCTCACGCCTGTCTGCCACGGTGAGGGTCGGCGCGCGAGCCACCGGTCACTGAGCAGCACGCCGACAACAACTGCAAAGCCGAGGTTCTGTAGAGCGACGAACGCGAGCCGCAGAATGCCGAGGAGACCGTCGTTCATCACTTCACCTGGAAGCCGTATGCGCCCTTCGTCTTATGGGAATCATGTGTCATGACGGCCCACTGCACGGAGTAGGAACCCGACGACAGCTTCGGGACAGCAATGGTCAACACCCGCGGATTTGCGGCATCGACCTTGGCCTTTTCCTTGCTTACAGCGGTGCCGTTTGCGTCGGTCACTTTCACGGTGCTGAAGGCGGACTCCAGGTCCTCGTTGAACGTGAGTCGCAACGTGTCCGGTGCCGCGTCGACCGTGGCACCGGAGGCCGGGACGGCGCTCTCGAGCTTGCCGTGCGCGAACGCAGCAGCCGGCATGAATGTGATGACGGCTGTCGTAGCTAATCCCATCAAGTGCTTGCGAGTGAATGTTTTCATGTTCTTGCGCATCCTGAATAGTCAAAGTAGGTGTTGCCTGCTTTTAATGGCAACACCCCATGCACCATTACTGCTTCTGCAGCTTGGTTACCGTCGCGACACCGTTCACTTCTTCGGCTACGAAATCAATCTTGTCGCCGACCTTGACCTGCGAAATCATTGCCGGGTCCTTCACCTTGAACACCATCGTCATGGCTTCCATGCCCAGATTCTCTATCGGGCCGGCTTTGATGGTCAGCTTCCCGGCTGCAGCGTCGACCTTCCTGATTTCCCCATGCGACATGGCGGCGTTTTCACCGGCCGGTTTGGCACTGCTGCTGCTCATGTCCATGTTGCCCATGTCGCCGGCCGCATAGGCCGATGCGGAGATTGCTAATGCGCAGCTAACTGCAATCGATGCAAATACGTTCTTCATCACTCTTTCCCCTGCGTTAAACAAAAGTTGAGCCGGCTGCATGCCGGCAAGACAAAAATCAGCTCTCCGGTAGCTCACCGGTGTATTCGTAGGCGACCGTTCCTTTGGGGTGTTTGAACCAGCCCGGGTCGCGGTAGTCGTTGCGTCCCAGTCCCTCGCGAACCTTCACGACGCTAAACATGCCGCCCATCTCCAGCGGGCCAAAGGGGCCGGTGCCGGTCATCATCGGCAGCGTGTTATCGGGCAGCGGCATCTCCATCTCGCCCATCGCGCCACCCGTGCTTCCCATTGCCATGTAATCCGGCACCAGCTTGTTGATGCGTTTGGCGAGGTCCTTCTGCGGCACGCCAATGAAATTCGGTACCTGGTGTCCCATCGCGTTCATCGTGTGGTGCGACTTGTGGCAATGAAATGCCCAGTCGCCGGGCCGGTTCGCCGTGAATTCGATGGCGCGCATCTGCCCGACCGCGACGTCGGAGGTGACCTCCGGCCAGCGCGCGCCCTTCGGAATCCAGCCACCGTCCGTGCCGGCTATTTCGAAGGAGTAACCGTGCAGATGGATGGGGTGGTTGGTCATCGTGAGATTGCCGAAGCGGATACGCACGCGGTCGCCAGCACGGATGGGCAACGGGTCGATACCCGGAAACACGCGCGAATTCCATGTCCACATGTTGAAGTCGGTCATCTCATTGACGCGCGGCGTGAAGCTCCCCGGGTCGATGTCGTACGCGGACATGATGAACACGAAGTCGCGGTCGACGGGCATGACCGTTGGGTCCTTCGGATGCACGATGAACGTGCCCATCATTCCCATCGCCATCTGCACCATCTCGTCGGCGTGCGGGTGATACATGAAGGTGCCGTGCCTCTCCAGCTCGAATTCGTAGACGAACGTCTTGCCTGGAGCGATATGCGGTTGCGTGAGTCCTCCGACGCCATCCATGCCCGACGGCAACAGCATCCCGTGCCAGTGAACGGTGGTGTGCTCCGGCAGCTTGTTGGTCACGAAGATGCGGACCTTGTCGCCTTCCACTGCCTCGATGGTCGGCCCCGGCGTCTGGCCGTTGTAGCCCCAGAGATTCGCGTTCATGCCGGGTGCCATTTCACGTACCACGGGCTCCGCAGTCAGGTGGAATTCCTTCCAGCCGTTCTTCATGCGCCAGGGCAGCGACCAGCCATTCAGCGTTGCAACGGGCGTATAGGGACGGCCATTCGGAGGCGTGAGCGGCGGTTGCATCGTGGCCTTGGCCATCGTGGGCGCCTCAGGCAGCGACGCAGCGCCAGCCTTGCTGACCAGTGCTGCTCCGAGCAGCGCCGCCCCGGAGCCACCAATAAAATCTCGACGTGACACCATTTCATTTACCTTCGGAATCTGTAGACGACGCCGGTTGCGTCGTGGGTTGCGTCGTGGGTGCGGATGGCGCGGAAGCTATCGCGAGTGGCGGGAGACGGCCACCGAGCGCCTGTTGCAGGTCGGACTCGGCGAGCCAGTAGTCCTTCAGCGCGTCGATATAGCCGTTCACCGCGCCGACCTGGTCGCGCGAATCAGCGAGCAGTTCGAACACGCTCGCGAGCATGCCGTTGTAGCGAAGCATGAGTTCGTCGGAAATGGTCTTGCGGATTGGTACGACCTCGTCGCGGTAGTGCTTCGCGACGTCGTAGTCGGTCACGTACGCCGAGTACGACTCGCGAACTTCGGACCGTGCGTTAATCGCGGTCTCGGCGACGCGGTTGACCGACTGCATGTAAATTGCTTCGGCGCGTGCAACCTTCGAACCGCCCCAGTTAAAGATGGGAATCTCGACGCTGATTTCGTAGCCCTGTTCGTGGCCGTCGGACGTCGTGAAATTGTTCTGATATCCGACATCCAGCGCGTTGATAAAACGCGTCGCTTTGCTCAGACCCAGTGACGATGCGACGCTCTGCGTCTGCAGCTTCGCCGCCTGGACGTCCAGCCGGCTCTGCATCGCGAAGCTCTCAAGGTCCTTCAGCTCTGGACGGTCCTTAGGCAGGTCCGGCAGACGGTCGGGCAGCTTGTACTGCGTGCCCGCTCCCCACAGGCCCATCGTGCGGGTCAGCTTCTCCCGAGCGGCGACAGACTGCTGTCGCGTCTTCGCTAGTTGCGCCACGGCATCTGCATAGAACGCCTGCTCGCGCGCGTAGTCGAGCTTGCTGAAATTACCCGCCTGCTGCATCCGCAGCGCGAGTTCGGCACCGGCCTCGGCGGAATCTTTTACCTGCTCGGCGTACGCTGCCGACTGCTGGGCTGCAACCGCGTTGACGTAGGCCCGGCGGGCGTCGGCCGCGACCTTGAGCATCGCATCTGCAGTCAGCAGCTTGGTCTGTTCAAAGCGGCGGCTCTCAATGCGCGTCGCGAGCGGCATCGTCAGGACATTCAGCAAGCTGAGCGTAAAGGTTCTATTGATGCTCAGGGAGTCGTTCCCATGCGCGCGACTGAACGTGAATCCCGGATTAGGCAGGCGTCCGGCCTGTACCAGGTCGGCCTCGGAGATGCCGAGTTCGCCGTATGAAGCCTGCAGTCCCCGATTGTTCAGCAAGGCAATCTGCACGGTGTCGTCCATGCTGAGCGGCTTTGAAAGAAGTTCCTGCGTCCGCTTTGCAACCGCCTCGCGGTCCTCGTCGGTCTTCACCAGCAAGGCGTCCTTCCCAAGACGCTCCGATGCGGTCGTCGAAACGGTGTTAAAGCCGCCGTCCTTTGAAAAGGTCGTACAGCCGGCAAGAAACGCTAGTGCGGTGGCCGCAGCGACGACGCGGCCGCACGAAAAGAAATGCCGCATCATTTGGCCGACTCCTCTTGATGAGAGGTGGGGTCGTTACTCTTGGCACCGGCGCCGCCGGAAGGCATCTTGCTGTGGCTCATCCCCGGCTTTCCGGGCGAGGTCGTTACTGCCCGGTTGAGCTCCTGCCAGCTGGGCGCTTTCTGGTCCCGGTATGGTTGATAGTCCGCAAAGACGGACGGCACGCTAACCGTCGGAACCGATGCAGCCGCATCCGTCGGGTCAGGAAGTGCAGTAGTGGCGTGCACGAGCGTCGGCAACAATGCCGCCGCCCCGGCTAGCGCCGCGATAAACATTCGCATGGATTTTCTCGTCGTAAGTCACCTGGATAGCCGACAGGCCATCAGGTCGAAATTTCCCATCGCGGCTACGCCGCGACAGAAGGACTAGACGAAGGAGATTCGGGGAGGACGTTCGATGCCGCCGGTCAGGAACGACGCGATGCGGTCGGAGCGGGGAATCGGAAGAGCAAAATGAACAGCGTCGGCGGATGTCACCACCGTGGGGGCGCCCGGCAAGGCGCCGCCGAAACAGCAGGATGCGCATGTCGAGCACGAATGTGCATGGTGCACATCGCCGCCATGGGGATGGCTGTCATGGTCGCTGCCAGCCACTGTCACATCATGCGTGTGATGGTGCGGGAGCGACTCATCAGCGTCTTCATGGTGTGCAGACGCGACTTCACTCCCGAAATGCGACGACCCGCATTTCATGGAGATGGCCGCGAACGACTGAACCGGAAGGCTCAGTATCAGCAGCACGACGACGAAGAGTTTGCGCCAATAGAACATGGTCCAGAAGTCTAGCACGCAGTTCACGAAGGCTGTAAGACAGAGACCGCGTCAGTGTGTAACCGCGCTCTGGCGATTTCACCCTCTGTTTTCCTGCCCCGCCTCTGACCTGCGACGACGGCTCGCGAGCAGACGCGTCGCGGCACTTGACCTTCCCGCCATGGGAAGGTTCAAGCTTGGGGTGGTTCGTCACGAACGGCTTGCGCCTTGACCGTGTGGACATCTACCACTACGACGGAAAAAACTTCGGGCTCGCCAAGCGCGTGCCGCTGGCTGCGATGCCGAGCCACATGATTTTCTCTGCTGACAGCAAGATTGTTTTCGTCACGCTGCAGGTCTCAGGCGAGGTCGCGGCGATTGACCTGGCAACCCAAACCGTGCTCTGGAAAATGCCCGTCGGCAAGTCGCCCGCCGGTCTCTGGCTCACGCCGGGGGACAAATACCTGTTGATTGGCATGACCGGCGCGGACTACGTCGCGGTCATCGACTGGCGGGCGCGCAAAATCATGAAGACCATCCATACCGACAAGGGTGCGCATAACTTCCGGTCGCTCGCCGATGGACAGCACATTCTAGTGTCGAACCGGGTCGGCAGCACTATCAGCATTCTGGACCAGAACACGCTGACCAATGTGGGCACCATCAACGGTTTGCTTGCTGGTCCCGATGACATGGAACTGACGCCCGACAAACGATACCTGTGGGTGACCTTCCGGTTCACCCGCTACGTCGGCGTCATCGATATGAAAACCCACAAGCTCGTTAACACCATCAAGGTCGGAAAATCGCCTCACGGTATCTACTTCTACAACCGCGCGCCGCTCATATAGGAGCTTCCACGCAGGAGGTTGCGATGCAGATTATCACTGCCCTGGGTCATGCTCTCTGGATGGCCTTTACGATGTTCTGGCAGATATTCTGGGGATTGAGTCTCGGCTTCCTGTTTTCCGCCGTGATTGAAGTCGCTGCCTCGAAGTCTGAGATGTCAAAGCTTCTGCCTGACGCGTCGCCTCGCTCGCTGACGGTCGCCAGTCTGCTCGGTGCGGCGTCCTCATCCTGCTCCTATGCCGCCGTCGCCATGGCCCGCTCGATAGTGCGTAAGGGCGGCGACTTCACTTCCGCGATGGCGTTCCAGTTCGCAGCGACGAATCTCGTGCTCGAACTCGGCGTGCTGATGTGGGTGCTGATTTCCTGGCAGTTCGCCGCCGCTGAGTTCATCGGTGGCCCAATCATGATTGTCGTTCTGGTGCTGCTCTTCCGGCTCTTTCTCAAGGACTCGCTCAAAAGCAAAGCTATCAAGGAGGCGGACAAGGGTATCGCCGGCAGCATGGAAGGTCATGCGGCCATGTCGATGGGCGAACAGCACGGGACCTGGAAGCAACGCCTCTCATCCAGAGACGGGTGGATAGCTATCAGCCACAGCTACGTGATGAACTGGTCGATGCTGTGGCGCGACATCGGTATCGGGCTACTCGTCGCGGGCGCTCTCGGCGCATGGGTGCCCGACAGCTTCTGGCAGAAGTTTTTTCTCGTCAGTCATTTAACGGCCGCGATGATTTGGGGCGCGTTTGTCGGCCCACTGATTGCCGTCGCGTCGTTTACCTGTTCCGTCGGGAACGTGCCCCTCGCTGCCGTGCTGTGGAACGGCGGCATTAGTTTCGGCGGAGTGGCCTCGTTCATCTTCGGCGACCTCATCATCCTTCCGATTCTCAATATCTACAGAAAGTACTATGGCGGCAAGATGACGACCTTCCTTGCTGTCACGTTCTACCTTGCGATGGTCGCGGCCGCACTGGTGGTCGAAGGCCTATTCCAGGTGCTGGGCTGGGTTCCAACGGAACGTCATACGGCAGTCGTGGATGCCGCGATTACCTTCAACTACACCACCGTGCTCGACGTCATCTTTGCTGCAGTCTTCACCGTCTTGATGTTTGTATTTTTCAGGACCGGCGGTCCTGAGATGATGCGAATGATGGAAAGCGGTCCGCACAACCACGGTGGGCATGGGCATCAAGCGCCATGACCACGCACACCATCAACATCATCGCCACAGAGAATGACCCTTCGTAAAAGGAGATTGAAGATGAAGAGCCTTTTTGCCCTACGAGTCTCGTCTATCGGCGCAGCTGCCGCATTGGCCATTGCAGCACTCCCCGCAAACGCCCAGCAGAGTGCATCCATGCCTGGAATGAATATGTCCAGTTCGGCTGACACTGGCTCAAGTCCGTCAACGCCAGCGTTCAAGGAAGCGGATGAAAAGATGATGAAGGAGATGAGCGCCCCCCCATACGGTGGCAACACCGACAAGGACTTCGTGGCGCACATGATTCCCCATCATCAAGGCGCCATCGATATGGCGAAGGTGGAACTGAAGTACGGCAAGGACCCCGATATGAAGCGACTGGCCAAGAGCATCATCAAGGCACAAAATGAGGAAATTGCGTACATGAAGAAGTGGCAGGCCAAGCACGCTGGCGAATGATGTTGTAATGCGCAGACAGGCTGCTGACGTGCAGTGCGTGCAGCCGGTGACAGGCTGGAGTGGCAATGGACGACCGTGCTCGTCGCAAGGACAGACGTAAAACCCTGACGGAGCAAACCACGTCGGCGATGCGGGAGCGGCTCGAAGGTCGAGGCGCGCTGGTGTTCCTGCCATTTTTCGGCCCGGCGGTGGTCGTCTCAATCGCCTACATGGACCCGGGGAACTTCGCGACGAACATTCAGGCCGGCGCGAAGTACGGCTATACGCTCCTCTGGGTTGTGCTACTGGCAAACCTGATAGCCATGCTGTTTCAGGCGCTTTCAGCGAAGCTCGGGATAGTGACCGGGCAAAACCTCGCTGAGCTCTGCCGCGAACACTTCCCGAAGCCCCTTGTCCTTCTCATGTGGGGCGTAAGCGAGGTGGCCGCCATGGCCACGGATTTGGCCGAGTTTCTGGGCGGAGCAATCGGCCTGTCACTGTTGTTCCACATGCCGTTGTTTGTCAGCATGGTGGTCACCGCTCTCGTGACCTATGCGCTTCTGTTGTTTGAGCGCGCGGGTTTCCGTCCACTCGAGCTGGCAATTGGTGGACTGGTCGGAGTGATTGGCTTGTCCTACCTGGCCGAGCTATTCATCGTGCCAATTGCGTGGCCGGCAGTCTTCGTTCATACGTTCTCACCGCGTCTTCCGGATTCAGAGGCGCTCACTATTGCTGTCGGCATTATTGGCGCGACAGTCATGCCACACGCGCTGTTTCTCCATTCGGAGCTGACTCAAAGTCGCGTGCTCCCAAAGACAGAAGCTGAACGCACCACGCTGCTCGCGTATTCGAACCTCGAGGTCGTCATCGCATTGGCCACCGCCGGTCTTATCAATATGGCCATGGTCATCATGGCTTCTGGCGCATTCCACGACGGACACCCTGATGTCGCCGAAATCGAGACGGCATATCACACACTGGCACCGCTGCTGGGCATTGGCGCTGCAGGCATTTTTCTCCTTGCGCTAATCGCCTCCGGGATATCAAGTTCGGTCGTGGGCACGATGGCTGGCCAGATGATTATGCAGGGCTTCATTGGCTTTCGTATCCCGCTTTGGGTGCGAAGGGTCGTGACAATGGTGCCCAGTTTTGTCGTTGTTGGTTTCGGGGTGAACGCGACCAATGCGCTCGTCATCAGCCAAGTCGTGTTGAGTCTTGCCTTGCCGTTTCCGATGATGGCGCTGCTATGGTTCAGTTGTCGACAGGACATTATGGGCGTTCGCAAGAACCGCACGTTCACTACCATACTGGCCACGATAGCAGCCGCTATTGTCCTGTCTCTCAATGCGTTTTTGCTGCTGCAAACGTTCGGGGTAGCGCTTCCTGGGTAATCACGGCTTGAAAGGCGTCGGACTACATGGGGACTAGAATGGAAGCGAGCGTCAGGGGACCGGAGAACTGACTATGTCTTGCGATTGCAGCCACGCATCGGCGAACAGCGAAAAAGAAGGGAAGACGCTTCGTATCCCGTTGGGGTTGAACGCCACCATGTTCGTAGTCGGCATGGCGGCCGGCCTTTGGGCTCAGTCAAGCGGATTGATGGCCGACGCGCTGGACATGCTCACCGACGCGACCGCGTACGGACTCGGCCTCATGGCGGTGACAAGGGGCCTGCGATTCAAGCAGTACTCGGCTCGCTGGACCGGCGCAACGCTCATGCTCCTGAGCGTCGGTATCGTCGCCGACGTCATTCGCCGATTTTTCTTCGGAAGCGACCCGCTTGGTGCCGCAATGGTTGGGTTTTCCATTTTATCGCTCTGCGTCAACGTTACGGTCCTGCGGATGCTTGCACAGTACCGGGAAGGCGAAGTCCATATGCGAGCCAGCTGGATATGTACGCGCGCTGACGTGGTGGCAAATTTCGGCGTTCTTGCGTCCGGCCTGGTGGTCCTGGCGACCGGATGGCGTTATGCCGATTTGGTCGTCGGTCTTGCCATCGGCATATACGTGGCGAAGGAGGCCGTTGAGATTTGGCAGCAGTCGCGCAATCCCGGCGAAAGCGATGCCGCGTTTTCTGAACAATGACGGCGTCGCTATTCATTCCGACGGCTACTCATTCGGCGCAGGTCTCGAGAAACGAAAGCACGTGAGGTACTACCCGGACAGCCGAGCCGCTTCTTTGGAACGCCCCGCAGGTGCATCAACATGCCGTGACAGCCGTTGCAGACACTCCTTATTGCTGTTTGCCCTACGTCTGGCAAGGCGGAAATAGAGCTTCTGCCTTCTCTGCAAGCGCTCTGGCTCAGCGACCCGCGGTAGTGTCCTGCGTCCGACCGAACAAAAGCAACGCGATGGTCAGGACGCAGAAACCTGCTCCCGCGTAGAACGTGGCGGCTGCACCCAGGCGGTCCCACAAGGCACCGGCGATAACACTGGACACAAGCGTAACGATGCCGCTGAGCAGGTTGAAGAAACCGAACGCGGTGCCGCGCAGTTGCGCAGGCGCGGTGTGAGAGACCATCGTGGCGAGCAACCCTTGGGTCATCCCCATGTGCAGACCCCATAGCGCCACCCCCGCGAGCACAACGCTCCAGTGCGTGCCATGTGCGAGCACCACATCCGATGCAATCAAAATAGCGACGCCCGCGACCAGCAACCTTGTGTGGCTCATCGTGTCGGCAAGTTTCCCGAACGGATACGCCGAGAGCGCATAAACGACGTTCAATGCGACCATCACGAGCGGAACCAGGGCAATCCGCACGCCACTTCCCATGGTGCGTAGTACGAGGAAAGCTTCACTGAAACGAGCCAGCGCGAATACGGCACCCACGACGACCACCCACCAGTAGCTGGTGCCGAGCTGCCTGATGCTGTCCCAGCGAAACGGATTGACCCGTTTTGCGCCCGGCTCCCGCACCGGCTCTTCGATGCCAAAGGTCAACAGGGCGACGGCTAGCAGTCCAGGAATGACGGCAAGCCAGAAAGCGAGCCGGAAGTTATCTGCCCACACCAGCATGATGACAACGGCCAGCAGTGGCCCAAGGAACGCGCCGACGGTGTCCAGAGACTGACGAAGCCCGAATGCCGCACCACGCAGATGCAATGGCGTGACATCGGCCACGAGCGCATCGCGCGGCGCGCCTCGGATGCCTTTGCCCATCCGGTCCACAATGCGCGCGGTCACTACGATTCCGATAGTCGGCGCCAAAGCGAAAAGCGGTTTGCTTAGCGCACCCAGCCCGTACCCAACAACTGCGAGCCACTTCCGATTGCCGAGATAGTCGCTGAGGGTCCCTGAGAACATCTTGACGATAGGGGCTGTCGCCTCAGCGATTCCTTCGATGAGGCCAATCGTCGTTGCACTGGCACCGAGACTTGCCATCAAGAACATCGGCAACAGACTGTGGATGATTTCGGACGACACATCCATGAACAGGCTGACACAGCCAAGTACCCAGACGCTTCGCGGAATTTTCCTTAGAACACTGACTCGCTGTTCAGTCTGCATGGAACCCATATTTCCCAATGAGCCGGTGCGGTTCTGTCGCCCAGGGGTTTGAAGCCAGTCACGAGAATGAAGCTGAGACGGCACTCCTTGTGGATTCAGGTGTCCGGCGTTCGCGGTTGCTCGGTTGACAACGCTGGCGATTCGAGGTGCAGCTTGGCCTGCCGCCGCGCCCGGTCGTTAATCACCTGATGGCGCCGGTGGTCGGTCATCTTCTTCCAAGCCCGAATTTCATCGAGCGTGCGAAAACACCCAACGCACAATTTGGTCTTGCCATCGAAGGCACACACATCGATGCACGGCGACTTGACTGCCATGGGTCAGGGCGCCGCGTGTGAAGGTTGCACTTCAACGGTGACATGCGACAGCCCCTTGAAGCGCTCGAGCACCGCGTGATAGAAGCGCGAATCACGCTGGGGTTCACCCGTCGCCACCGACACCACGGCGCTCATGTGACCCGGACCCACCCGCCATACGTGCAGGTCGACGACCTTGTCGCCACGGTCCTCGATAGCGTTCCGGACGTTCTCGGCCATACGCCGGTCGGGATTCATATCGAGCAGGATTGCGCCCGTGTCTCGCATCAAGCCGTACGACCAGTTTGCAATTACCAGCGCGCCAATGACACCAGCGAGCGGGTCCATCCAGAGCCAGCCAAATGCGCGTGCCAGTACGAGGCCAATAATAGCCAGTATGGATACCGCCGCGTCAGCCATCACGTGGATGTAGGCCGACCGGATGTTGTGGTCCCGGGTCGCTGCTTCATGCACGTCGCGGCCGTGCTCATGCTCTTCGAACTCGACTTCGTGCTTGCCGTCCGGCATCCGCACGATGGCCTTGAAAGCATGCGGCTCAGGAATGACTTCCTTCGATTCCAGATAGCCGTCACGTTCCGCAAGCGTAAATACTTGCTGCGTGCCATCGGGTCGCACCGTTATCACGCTTACTGCTGACGCGTCCAGTCGTGAACCCTTCGTCGCCGGCGTAATCCGGAAAACGGGCGGTACGTCATCCTCGAAGATGGATACGGCAAACACACCAGACGGCGCGAAAATCGTCTGCACCTCGTCTTCATGAGCATGGTCGTCGTGACCATGGCCGTGTCCGTGACTATGACCATGGCTATGGCCGTGGTCGCCTCCGCTCAGGAGCCACACGCTTGCCAGGTTGACCAGCAGGCCGACCACCGCGATAGGAATCGCTTCGTCGAAGTGAATGGGTACCGGCGACAGAAAACGCGACACCGCCTCGTAGCCAATCAGCAATGCAATCATCGCAAGCACGATGGCGCTCGTGAACCCTGCAAGGTCACCGAGCTTGCCGGTACCAAACACGAAGCGGGAGTCGGTGGCGTGCTTGCGCGCGTAGGTGTACGCCAGCGCCGCAATCAGCATTGCTCCAGCATGCGTCGACATATGCAGGCCGTCGGCGACAAGCGCAAGCGAGCCGAACATACTGCCGCCAACGATTTCAATCAGCATCATCGCGCTGCACAGCGCAATCACAGCCCACGTCTTGCGTTCATTTTTTTCATGACCGGCCCCTAGAAAGATGTGGTCATGCCCTGCGCCAAACGCGGCGTCTTTGAAATCACTCATTTCCAACCCTAATTACTTGAAATAGCTGTGAACAACTTCGATGAGCTGTTCGGTCGCGCTGTCACCAGGCTCCTCGCCGCTTTCTGCATCGACAAGGTGATTCCGGATATGGTCCTCCAGTACGACGGCAAGGAGGCCATTCATCGCGCCGCGACAACTCGTAATTCGCTGCAGGACATCTGAGCAGCCATGCTCATCCTCCAGCGCCCGCTCAATGGCTTCAACCTGCCCCTTGATACGGCGGACCCTGTTAAGGAGCTTCTGTTTTTCCTGCACCGTATGACTCATCGCACCCTCCAAATACCCCACCGGGGTATATAATTGTCAAAGTCTATCATAGGGGGTGGGGCTATTGGTTGTTTGCGCTAACTTCTCCGTACTCGCGGATTTCGCTAGATACTTTCCCAAACCCGGTTAATGTTTGCAGCCGTCAATCCATGAACGCACGTCACAACGCCGCTTTCACCGCACTTCTAGCAGCCGCGCTATTCGGCGCGACGACTCCGCTCGCCAAGACGCTGCTTGGCACGCTGTCGCCTTTCATGGTCGCAGGCCTCTTTTACCTAGGAAGTGGCGTCGGTCTTGCCGTCGGAATTCTTGTTCAGCGCCTCCGCCGCACGACTGGAGAGCGCCAGAACGAAAGCCGGATTCAGGTCGCCGAAGTGCCTTGGCTTCTCGGGGCAATCGCAGCGGGCGGGGTGGCCGGACCTGCGCTGCTGATGCTCGGTCTCAGCACAACTCCCGCTGCAACCAGTTCCCTACTACTGAATCTTGAAGGCGTGTTCACGGCGGTGATTGCCTGGGTTGTATTCCGCGAGAACGTCGACGTCCAGATATTTCTTGGGATGGTCGCGATAGTGGCAGGCGGCGTCGTCCTTTCGTGGCAGCCTGGCGACACTGCCGTCTCGCTTGGTGCACTGCTCGTCGCCGCAGCCTGCGTTGCCTGGGCAGTCGACAATAATTTGACGCGGAAGGTGTCGGCGAACGACGCGATGGTCATAGCCTGCCTGAAAGGTCTTGTCGCCGGCTCAGTCAATCTCTGCATTGCGCTGCTTCTTGGCGCACATCTGCCAGGCGTCGGGAAGATGGCGGCTGCCATGCTCATTGGCTTCGCTGGCTACGGCGTGAGCCTGGTTCTTTTTGTCGTCTCCCTGCGAAATCTCGGTACTGCTCGAACCGGCGCGTATTTTTCTGTCGCCCCAGTATTCGGCGTCGCGTTATCGCTTTTCCTCTGGCCCGAGGTGCCATCGTTATCTTTCTGGATTGCGGCCGTGCTCATGGCTTTGGGAATCTGGCTTCATGTTCGTGAGCGGCATGAACATCCGCACACTCACGAGGTTCTGAGCCACAACCATCGGCACCGGCACGACGAGCACCATCAGCACACGCACGAGTTTGAGTGGGACGGTGAGGAGCCCCACACGCATCCTCATCAGCACGCGCCTGTTACTCACACGCATGCGCACTTTCCCGACATCCACCATCGGCATATCCATTGACGACGGAAGCGAATCTTCGCTTTGAAAGCTCGACGGCCGGTGCGTTCTGCGCCGGTAAGTCGGACCTCGGTTTGTCATCGGGGCCATCGGCCCCCAATCCATCGACGTGACATCAAGCCGACGAATCGCGACCATTTCGCTCGGAGGAGGGGCAGGCAACACGCAGTATGACCTGAGCTCAAGGCACATCTTCGTCAACGTCCAGACGCGGAATCAGCTGTTTGAAATCGACCCGACTACGGACCAGATAGTCGGGAGGATTGACGTGCCGGGCGCCCGCGGCAACCACGGGCTGCTGATAGATGCCGACCAGAGGGTGGCCTTCATCGCATGCGAGGGAAACGACCGGCTCGTCGTTCTCGACATTCGCACGATGCGCGTGGCATCGTCATTTGCGGTCGGAAAGGACCCGGATGTCCTCGCTTACGACCCTTCACTTCACCTGTTGTACGTCACCGCTGAGGCAGACGTCGTCTCAATGTTTCGGGTAGAACGCAGCGCGGTCTCAAGACTGGGTGATGGTCATGTCGGCCCAAACGCGCATGTCGTGGCGATAGACCTCGAGACACACCGCGCCTACTTCCCACTCAAGAACCTGGAGGGCCGGACGATGCTGCGTATTCTGGAGCCCGTGCGCCATGGGGCCGCCTGACTTCGTTCGGACCAGGAAGGCGCCAAAGCCCATCCGGGGTCAGTCAACGCAGCAGGAGCCTGGCTGCTGCATCGGAGGGCACCGGTTGGTGACGTATGAGCAGTACACGCAGCAATCTCCGGGTTTCGGCCTGAGCAGGATTTTCCAATGTTCGCGTGCGCAAAACAGACGCACGCGTCGGCGGCCATGGTCTCGCTCTTCTTATGTCCGCACACTGGACACGTAATGGTCGACTCCAGAACAATCGCATTCATCGCGTTATACGTTTGATGTTGGGCGGCTACTAAAACGCCTGCGTACCAGGTAGTCCAATGACCATTTGCCGGCTCCTCGGCACAGCAGAACCAGCAGCATCGCGGCCCACTGGATGTGCGTAGGCCATGCTTGCGGATACACGAACACCTCGATAACAGTTGTCATGCCGAGCAGGACCAACGCAACGGGTCGCGTCGCCAGGCCGAGCACAAGTAGAACAGGTGTTGTCAGTTCGATAGACACTGCCAGGTAGGCTGCAAGCTCGGGAGGAAGCAACGGCAGTCGATAGTCCTCCCTGAATAACTCGAGCGCGGCATTCCAGTCGGCCAGTTTGGTCATCGCCGAGTTCCAGAAGACCGTGGCAACAGCGAGCCTCAGTGGAAGCGCGAGAACCGTGTGCGGCACCCGCTCCAGCCACCCGACGGCGCGTCGTACGCGGTCAGTCAGTCTCGAACTGCGATGAGCGGATTGGGAATCCGGCATCATGTGACTTGCCTCCCAATTGTTTGGCTGGATGCTTCGTTTGATAGGCAGATGTCGACAAAACATCCAGATGCAAGAAGGTGTGCAAGCCAGACAGATGGCTCAGCGTCCGGCACGTCGACAAGGGCATCATGCAAGGGGCGCCCCGCAAGCAAGGCAGCCGTGAACCGGCATTGTCCTTCTGCCATCCGGTTCACCTCGACACCCGAAGGCCCTCGGCGGACATACAACCAGACCGGGTCAGCGGCCAGATTGATGTTTGCCAATGCGCTATCGTCCCGGGACAACACCGCGTGCCAGATGGCATCGACGGGAAAGGACGACTCAAGTACCCGCACGGCAGAACTCGGCAAAAGTCTTACGGCGTGCATGTCGACTGTGTCGAAATGCTCAAGCCGCCGCAAGTCAAGCGGCTTTGCGTCCGGCGCGTGCAGCACCTCATTCACGGCCCATTCAAGTCGTGCCGTATCTGGCAGATAGACAAGAGATGCCGCTTCCGGCATCCGCGCCAGAAATTCCGGAAACGACTCGCCGTAGCTGTCTAGCTGAGCGCTCGACGGTGGGCATTGCTCAATAAAAAGTCGAGCCGCGCCTTCGAAGAATTCGGACCCGACCAGAGCCTGCACGGCTGGATAGGTCAGCCGCAATGCTGTAAGCAGCGTGCTGTTCGCCGTATTTCGATAGATGGCGAGCCGCGCGTGCGGAACCAGGCCGTCGGGTACCACATACCCAGATGCGTCGCCATCGGCAAGCCCAAGCACGTCCCGGCGGACCGCGCATTGCAACTCAAGCAGCGTGGGTGCACAGATTGTCATTTCGCTGCCTCTCAATAGCGGCCTCTGCAATCGCGGCTTCTTCCATCAGAATCTCAAGCGCCGGGACATCGGTGTCCCATTCAATCAGCGTGGGAACGGGTCCAAAGCGCTTGAGGGCCTGTTCGAACAGGTCCCACACCGGAGGTACGACGCGCGAGCCATGGTCGTCGATGCGAATTATCTGTCCTTGGTCAAGCTGTCGGACGCTGTGGCCGGCCAGGTGAACCTCGGTAACTGAGTCCGCCGGCAGAGCATCGAGATAGGTCAGCGCATTCCAGCCGTGATTGCTGGCACTGACATAGATATTGTTGACGTCGCAGAGAATGCCGCACCCCGTGCGCCGCGAGACCTCGGCGAGAAATTCCCATTCGGGAATGGTTGAGTGGCGGAAACGTAGGTAGGTCGATGGATTCTCTAACGAAATCCGCCGCTGCAGGTGGGCTTGGGCCTGGTCGACGTGCATGCAGACAATGTTCAACGCTTCTTCCGTCATGGGGAGCGGCAAGAGGTCGGCGAGATAGATGCCGCCGTTGATGCTCCAGGACAGGTGTTCTGTAACCAGTCCTGGCTCGACACGCTTGATGACGTCGCGCACACGCTCCAGGTGCCGGACATCCATCCCTTCGGCGCTGCCCAATGAAAGGCCTACGCCGTGAAGCGAGATTGGATAGTTCCGGCGGATGGCATCCAGGTAAGCTGGCGCGCTCCCGCCTCCCATGTAATTCTCTGTATGCACCTCGAACCAGGCGGCGGGCGGATGCCCTTCAACGACCTCGTGATGGTGGCGAAAGCGCAGCCCGACCCCGGCGCACGCCGGAATCACGCCATGTGCATATTGCGAGGCTTCAGAAGCGGCATCCATGACCATTCCCCTTCGCTCAAGCCGGCTTCAGCTTGCCGCCCTGGATTTTGCTGCAATCGCCGGCGGGCAGCAGAACGAAGGACTTGGGGTCGCGTGCCTGCGTAGATTGTCCGGCACAGGAATGGGCTCCTTCAGCGCAGTCGTTTTTCGATACGGCATTGATGCCGTAGCACTTCTCCAGTTTGTTCGCCTCCATCCGGGCCATGTTGTCCTTCACAACTTGCGGCTTTCCGCTCATATCCTTCATGGTCTGGGCCTGGACCGGTACTACCTGCATGGCAAGTGCCAAGCCGATTGCCGACGACAAGGTCGAGGCGGCCATAACATGTTTGTTCATCACGCTTGCTCCTGAGGGTTGCGGCCCGACATCGCGGCCGTATAGGGAAGTTCGGCCGGCCACACCAAAAGGTTACGTCCCGGGCAAACTTTTTCTGCGTGACAATCTATCGTCCGGGCCACAAAATTTCCGCATGCCCCACCATCCACACCCACCCAGTCCGGTTTCAGGTTCCGAAAGCGAGGACCTGGAGTCGTTCGCCCCGGACGGTCAGGCCGCGCCGGTTGCCAGCCGTGCTGACGGCAAAATGGACTGGTCCATCACCATGGCCAGCGCGCAGACCGGCGACCAGGAAGCCTATCGTCGGCTGCTCCAGGACATAACCCCGTATCTTCGTGCGCTTGCGGCACGGCACATCCGGAATGCCGATGACATTGAGGACGCGGTTCAGGATGTGCTGCTCACCGTGCACTCAGTCCGCCGCACGTACGACCCTTCCCGTCCGTTCGGGCCGTGGCTGGTCGCAATTGCAAACAGACGCATCGTCGACGGTCTGCGTCGGAGGGGACGCGTTTGCGCACATGAATCTTCAGCGGAAAACGAGCTTGAAACCTTTGCTGCTGATGGAGCGAACTTACAGGAAGAGGCCATGAACGCCCGTCTGGTGAGAGAAGCTATCGAGCAATTGCCTGTGGGACAGCGCGACGCGATGCGCATGCTCAAGCTCGAAGAAATGTCTTTGCTCGAGGCCGCGGCCGCAAGCGGAACGTCGGTTGCAGCGTTGAAGGTAGCCACTCACCGGGCAATGAAACGATTGCGGGAAATGTTCCAGCAGCGAGGTAGCAAATCATGACCCGGACCTCCGACCTGATTGACGTGCTGGTCGCGGACGCAACACCGGTCCGGCGTCTGCGTCCCCCTGTGGCGAGAGCTGCATGCTGGTTGTTGTTTGCCGCGGCTGTGATGCTCTTCGTCGGCATCGCGCATGGGGTGCGTGCCGACCTGGCGGTCAAACTGCATCAGCCTCTCTTCGCCACCGGCGTAGCTGCAGCCGTGGCAACAGGTATTCTGGCCGCCACGGCGGCATTTGTTGCCAGCGTGCCAGGCAGGTCCCGCCATTGGCTTCTGTTGCCCGTACCGGCCTTTCTCGCCTGGGTAGCTACCATTGGCTACGGTTGCCTGACCAACTGGGTCACGATTGGACCGGAAGGCATGTCCGTCGGCGAAACGGCCAGATGCTTCGCTACCCTGGTATTGGTCGGTACGCCGCTATCGCTCGCGATGCTGATTATGCTGCGCCACGTCGCTCGACTGTCACCGGGCCCGGTCACGATGGCAGGCAGTCTCGCGGTCGCTGCAATAACCGCGGTAGCGCTGTCGATTCTCCACCCGCTCGACGCAACGGTGATGATATTGCTGTGGAACCTTGGCGTCACCGGGCTTTATCTGTCGCTGAGCGGCTGGTATGGTCAGCGACTTTTAGGCTGGGTGGCGCAACGCTGAAGCTTGGGTACCCCCGCATTAGCGCCAAAGAAAGGTCCTCAAGACAAGGTGCGGCGTTTAAGGATGCAATATGGACAGCAAACAGCACTGGGAAGACGTTTACCGGTCGAAGGCCCCCGATGCAGTCAGCTGGTATCGACCGCACCTTGACGTCTCGCTGACGCTGATTTGCGAAGCCGTGTCGGACCGGAACGCAGCCATTATTGATGTGGGTGGAGGAGAGTCGACGCTGGTCGATGATTTGCTTCAGCGTGGATATCGAAACCTGACCGTGCTCGATATGTCCGCCGTCGCTCTCGATACGACGAAACAGCGTTTGGGCTCTATCGCCGGGCAGGTAACGTGGGTCGAATCCGACATTATGGTGGTCGACCTGCCTGAGCACCGATACGACGTGTGGCATGACCGCGCCGTCTTCCACTTCCTGACGGAGCCATCGCAACGAGACGCCTACATCCGCCTGCTGACGAGAACACTGAAGCAGGGTGGCCGCGTTGTAGTTGCCACATTTGGACCACTGGGACCAAACAGGTGCAGCGGGCTCGATGTCAGGCGATACGACGTTCAGCAGCTCTCCGACGAATTTGGTCCAGGTTTTGAACTGGTCACAAGCAGACTCGAGGACCACCACACGCCGGCTGGTTCCAGCCAGCAGTTTCTTTACTGCAGCTTCCGGAAACTGTGACTGTCAGGTTGACCCGCCTCGGCGTCGCGCCTGACCAATTGCGTGAACCTGGTCAGGCGCAGCAGGTACCGGACTGCTGCATCGGCGGGCACCTGTTCGTGCCGTACGAGCAGTACACGCAGCAGTCACCGGCTTTCGGTCTGAGCACAGTCTTGCAATGCTCGCATTCGAAAAACCACACACAGGCGTCGGTGGGCATCGTCTCTTCTTTCATGTGCCCGCACGCCGGACACCTGATGCTCGAATCCAGCACGACTGCGGCCATCACGGCACCTGCTTTACGTGAGACGGATAGCCAGCATCGGCTGTGGCGTTCGTCAACGCGTGGACTGAAGCCTTCTTCGGGTCAAATACCACCTCCGCGCGCTTGCTTGCGAAGTCGACCTTGGCCGAGGTCACGCCGGGCACTTTCTCAAGTGCCTTGCCAACCGTAATCGGACACACAGCGCAATCCATGTTTGTGACGTCAAGGGTAACCGTGCGAAGTCCCTCGGCCAGCGCCGCGGACGCGGTCAGCGCCGTCGTGACGAGCACAGCAATCAGTTTCTTCATGGCAGATTCTCAATAGAAGAGCGGCGCATACAGGGGGAACGAAATCAGCGCGAGCGCGGCCGGCATCACGACCCAGAAAATGAAGCGCTGCCGATGTCGCGCCGAAGGCGCCGCGCAGGCTTCGCCCGCCGTACATTTTTCGGACCTGGCGTAGAGCCTACGGAAAGCGACCGCGAAAAAGGCGATGGATATGGCGACAAATAGGGGTTGAAACGGCCGCAATGCGGTCAGGTGTGAGCCCCAGGCGCCGCCCAGTCCCAGCACAACGAGGAGCAAGGGCCCCGCACAGCAAGCCGATGCCCCGAGCGCGGCAGCGGCTCCTGCAAGCACGGGGCCGGTAGTTGACCAGCGAGGTCGCATGACACTTCCTTTGAGGACTGTTTGAGCTTAGTCTAGGTGCGCACCCAAGTGCGGAGTCAAGCGCGCCATGCAAGAGATGACCATCGGACAGTTGGCGGAAGCGGCAGAGGTTAATGTGGAAACAGTGAGGTATTACCATCGTCGAGGGTTACTGCCGACACCACCCCGTCCCGCAGGTGGCATTCGGCGATATCCGACGGCCGTGCTGACGAGATTATGTTTCATCAAGCGGTCCCAATCGCTTGGATTCTCGCTGGATGAATTAGAGGCGCTGTTATCCCTGCACGACGGCCAGACGTGCAACTCTGCGCGCGCAATCGCCGAACACAAGCTTGCCGACGTACGCCAGCGCATACAGGATTTATCTATGCTGGAAGCCGCATTGGCGAAGCTGGTACAACGCTGCTCGACGTCGAAAGGCAAGGTTTCGTGCCCGCTCATCGACGCACTCATGGACGGCGGCGAACGCACTCACGACAGTTGATACAACCTGCCGTATTGGTCCGTTTAGTTTGTTCGCCGTGACGGACCCGCTGTGCGCAGCGGCGTATCGCTTGCGATTGCGCTCGAGGGTTCTCGCGCCTGGCGGATAGTCGTAACGGCACGACGGAGCCAGGCCTTGCCGTTCTGCATGAAGCAGTTCTTGATACACCTGTTCTCGGGTTTTTTCGTGAGTGGCCGTCTGGGGAGCGAAGTATGTCGGTGCACCGCTGTTCAACTGCTGGTTTCCGCATCCGCGCCAGACGAGGTGATAACCCGATTGGAAGATGCTTGACCGTAGTCGTTTTCGGCGAACGCGGGCGCCGTAGCGGTGCCCCTGACGACAGGTACACGACATGCTGAAAAGCAGCCGATGAAAGGCCGGTGACCCGCGCCCCTTAATCCCTTTGAATAGATTCAAAGAAAAATGGGAGCGGCCGTATAGAGTCCGACGAGGAAAACGTGTCAGTGGCCGCCGCCATGCCCACCTCCACCTCCATGCCCGCCTCCATGCCCGCCTCCATGGCCGTGTCCACCTCCATGTCCGCCCTCGTGTCCAACTTCATGTCCGCCGTGCCAACGGTCGCCGTGCCAGTGATAGCCGCCCCAGCCACCGCAGTCGCTCCAAAAACTGCAGGTCCCGAATTCAGGCCCGTACGAGGGATAGCCGTAGACCGACTCGTATGGCTGAGCGTTTCCATATCCTGGGGCGACGACGCACCCACCCAGGCTCGCTGCCACACCGAGCAACGCAATTAACTTACGCACGGTTTTCTCCCGAAGGATGCTGAGGGTAAGACATGTAGCGGGAGTGGGGAGTAACGAAAGTGGTTGCGATAGCCGTTACCATCGAAATAATGCTTGCTGTGAGTTGAATCTTCGATTTTCTCGCGCTCAATACCAAGCCTAAGGACGGCACGCCACCATGTGGCCACTTCATTCCCTTCTCCTTAACTGTGTACGCCGAAACAGCGGGCACAGCAAAATATAGAGAGGTTTGCATGGCGTACGGATGAACGTGAAATTACAAGAAGGTCATCAACGGCACACTTACCCGAGCGCACCGCTAGGAGCAATGGTTGAGCGGAGGTCCACAACACCCGCGGGGTGTTGCATGCGGCTCCTTCCCCGCACCGTCCAAGTTATCCCCAATTTTTGTTGGCAACGCTGTGGATAACTTGCTGGCATGCAGCGTAACGATTTGATGGCAAAGCAAAAGGCTCCGCTGGCTGCAATCGCAGCGGTGAGAACCTTCCGTTCGCGTACCTTGTGGTCGCGGCCACGCGCGCCACGTCTTTCCGCGTGCGCGAGCAGCGGCCGCCCCAAACCATCACTTCAAGCAGTCTGCGCAATGGCCAGTGACCGCAGCGGGCTATCCATTGACGCGCGGAAAACAGTGGAAGGCTATCTGGTCTTCTATTGGCGTGCGGCGGCGTGAGCAGCATCGGCGACTGGTGCTGGTGAAAGGTCCCTCAAAAAGCAAACAGTCTCAGTGCGAGTCCGATGACACCACATGTGAGCACGACCGGTATCACCCCGACCTTGAACCGGAACAGCGCGATACCGGCAGCCACACCTATAAGCAGCGAGGGCCATTCGAATCCGCCCTGCATGCCATGTGGCCACAACACGTGTAGGGCGAAAAACACGGCGAGGTTCACGATGACGCCAACCACAGCGGATGTGATGGCTGTCAACGGCGCAGTAAATTTCAGATTACCGTGAGTCGTTTCGATGAAGGGACCGCCGAGTAGAATGAACAGGAATGACGGCAGGAACGTAAAGAACGTCACGACGATGGATGCGGCGATAGCAGAGGCTAATATTGCATCCGGTCCGAACACTGCCTTGGTCCAGCCACCAACGAAGCCGACGAAGGAAACCACCATGATGAGTGGTCCGGGCGTGGTCTCTCCGAGCGCCAGGCCATCTATCATCTGCGGTCCGGTCAACCAGTGGTAGTTATCGACGGCACCCTGGTAAACGTACGGCAACACCGCATACGCGCCCCCGAAAGTGAGCAGGGCGGCTTTCGTGAAGAACCAGGCCATTTGCGTAAGCGTTCCCGTCCAGCCGTATACAAGCGAAAGTGCCGCAATGGCCGCGAGCCATATGAGCATGAAGGCCGCAAGCACGACAGTGAATCGCTTCCATGTGAAGAGCGCGTGTCGAGGGGTGGGCGTGTCGTCGTCAAGGAATGCGGGACCAAACGCCTTGTCACCCGACTTGTGTCCTCCGCCGACCACGAATCTGGATGGAGCGTACTTACCCCCAAAGTGACCAATGATGCCGGCCACCAGGACGATGAGCGGAAACGGGACGTTGGCTACGAATATGGCAAGGAATGCCGCCGCAGCAATTGACCACAGCCACGCATTCTTCAGTGCGCGGGAGCCAATCCTGTATGCAGCGAAGACCACGATGGCCGTGACCGCCGGCTTTATACCGTAAAGCACGCCTGCTACGGCCCGGACGCTGCCGAAGGTCATGTAGACCCAGGAAAGTCCTATCAGGATGAAGAGGGACGGAAGAACGAAGAGTCCTCCTGCAATTATGCCGCCCCACGTCCGATGCATCAGCCAACCGATGTAGGTGGCGAGCTGCTGCGCCTCTGGTCCGGGAAGAACCATGCAATAGTTCAATGCGTGCAGGAACCGCTTTTCAGAAATCCAGCGTTTTCGCTCGACCAGGTCCTGATGCATGATGGCAATCTGCCCGGCGGGACCTCCGAAGCTGACAAAGCCTAGCTTGAGCCAGTACCAAAGCGCCTGGCCGAAGGTTACCGACTCGAGCGCCTCAATGCGCTGATTGCTCATTTCGTTACCTGGCTCCAGTTGACTTTGTTGCACTTGAAACTCCGAATGCTTCAGCTTGCGATTGAATGTTCAGCGGTGTGCCGATACCTCGGTGGCGGCACCACAGAACGTTCGCGGTTTTACTGTCGATAGATGACTTATTCTACTTGCATGCTTCGGCCTTCTTCCAGGAGTTGGTCCGCCTGCCTACGGCGACGCAACAGTGATGGGCCGGCATTACATTGAGGCAGCGTCCGAGCGAGTTGTCTGCAGCAGCGATTGGAGAGTTTGATGTCTTGGACGAACACGGTCCCGCGTGGGCCAAGCCTTTCGCGAGCAGAGCGGACAGTTCCAGAGGTCGGGTCGTCGACAACGACCACAAAACGACATGAAGCAATCACCCACGATTTACTTGACCTTCACACACGGAAAATGGGTATGCGGCACAAAGCAGATTCGCTCGAAGAGCTTTTTTTTGAAGCTGTACACAGGGCAGCCAGGGAGTCACCAATCGCCAGGCGCCCCTGTCCGAAGGCACTGCTTTCGAGTGTCGATGTTCATCCGGAGTATCGCGAGGCGCCGCGCACCCGTACACCCGAAAATGTCCTTGATTTTCACTCGTGCTTTCTTCTTCTGGCAAATCATCATCTATAAAAAACGCTATACGAATGAAGTCATTCAAGATATGAGAGCGATGGAGATAACGAATGAGCAAGATTGACATACATGTTCGATGTGAGAACTTCGGTACGTTAGTGCCTCTTTGGCTTTTTGAGCCCGGACCGCGCAAGCTGGAAAAATTGGGGCAAACCACGCCAGTTCTCACATGCCCGGCGCCAACCTCTATAACGGACCTCATGGCCAGCGGCCACGAAGAGGCTTGTCTAACGTTCGGGTGCTACGAGTTTCGCTGCAAGCGTTTTCATTCGACTGCGGGTTAAAGACGTAGAACTGTATTGGCTGGTCGACATGTCTGACCCGGAAGTCTGGGAAGCCATCGACATGTGGAAAAAAGCAGGGTGCGTTCCTGTATTGTTCGAGAGTGGCTGCGCGGGTCAGGAATGTCTCACGTTTGGCGTCTTTGACATGCCAACAAATACTGAACCTTTCGAATACCACGAGTGGTTTGGCAACGGAGAGGAGCCTGACGCTTTTGTCTGGGACGGAATGGTGGCATTGGCGGAGGGCGGCCCCTTGCAGTCCGACGAAATTTCCGAACTTCCGGCAGTTCCACTTCGAGCCTCCTTCACTGTGGCCCTCCTCACGCAACGCTGGCAGAAATGTCTGAACGAACGGAGCGCGAGTGAGTTTCAAGATGATTGAGTAACTGTTTGATACACCGTCGTGGGCGGCTCCGGTATTTAGTTAGGTCGCCATCCAAGCATTGCAGTGCGTGAATCGACCCATGGCATTCGTGGACTCGGTCTTCGGAGAACCCGGCCTTCTGGAACTGCCCATCAACATTGCTCGTGAACACGAATGCGCCACGCGACATGCGGTCCGCCCACCGACGCAGAATCGCGAAGCCCTCGTGCGGGACGGTTTCACGGTAAAGCTTGAGGCTGTGTCCGTAGAAACCCCAAGCCAGTTTCGGATGCTCCGCGAACATCGCGGGGTTTGCCATATCTTCGAACGAAAGACCTCGGTGTCGAAGCGCTGGGTAAGCGCGCCAGAAGCCATCTCGACCGCGAAAGTCAGGAAGGCCGGAGTCGACGCCCATGCCGGCACCAGCAGTGATGAGAAGTCCGTCGGCGTCCCGCAGCCAGCCGGCTGCTTTCTCAAGCTTTCCATCTCGCAAATCAGTCATCTGTGTAAGCGTCTTTGTGCAAGAGGGTGTGGCGCGATACAAAGTCGACGGTGCGGGCGGGGCCAGCAACGCCACGTCGCCACGCGAGTTCAACCGCTGCTACGCGCGTAGATACCATTCGTCAGGGCCGTAAATTCTCTTCAGGGTGTCGATGTCACGCTTGTACCGGAGCTCGCCGATAAAGCCCAGCGACCGTAACACTTCACGTACGTGCAAGAGGTCTTGTTTGTCTGTCCAATCTTGCGTGTACACGCAAATGACGTGACTATCACGACCCATGCTGCGCAGAGCCGTCGATACCTTCGCAAACAATAGGTTGTCGCCCTCAACGGCGCATTTGATTTTCGCCCATGCCTGGTCGACATCGGATGAAGCCGCGAAAATGCACCACTTGCCGGTTGTAGGTCCCGAGCGGATGATGCCGCAGCTAGGGGATTTCCTCATCTGCCAGCTCCGACTGAAGTCTTCCGAGGGGCGCTCGGACCTACTCAATAGCAGCTCTTCAAGACGCGATTGCTTGTTCATTTCAAGTCGGTTGCGAAGAATGTCTTGGGTCTCGCTGAGCACACGCTGTCATCACTTCTGCCCGCGCTCATCATGTTTTAATTGAGACAGGTATGTAGGCGGAACTACCGAAGTAAGCCAAACGCCGTTATCCGAGCGAGAGAAGGCGTGCCCATCGACGTACATCTGCGAAGCGTCCACGACGAGAACCAATGGTGACCCGTGGCGAGCACCTACTCGCGTTGCCGTGTCGATGTTCGTGCTCAGATGGACGGCGTGCCTGATTCGAGGTGTCAATCCTTCAACGTTGATACTCGCCCAGTTGCTCCACGCGGTGCCGTGATACAGAATGGCCGGGGGCTCTATTGCGGCATAGCCTAGGTTCACCTCTATCGAGTGACCTTGCGCCGCGCGTATTCGCTCGCCGCCTGCGGATAGTGAGAAGCGCTGTTTGTCGCTCGTCGCGACGACCGCCAGAATGACGTCTCTCGTAACTGCTGGCATCGTTCTCAACCTCTTTGACGCACCCGCGGTACGCGCAGCGCGTTCGATTGCGAGTATCAGTTCGTCGACAGATACCCAGCCCTGACTGTCGAGCCGGATGCCAATCATCTCGGGTTCATGTCGCAAAATCTTCGAAAGAAGTCTGCTAACCGCGACGTGGTCTGTCGTCAGATGCTCGTCGGCGTTCATGTTCATGTAGATATGCATCCGCGGGAGTGTCCCAAACTAGGAGCAGAACCAAGCATCAGTTTCAATTCCTTTTCTGCCGCGTGGCGCGCAACTGTTCCAACTCTTCGCTGAGCGCGTCGATTTGCGCTTGCATGCCAGCCGCTCCTTTGAGTAGCTGCCCGACTTTATACCAATATGCATATCCCAAGTCCCCGTCCGCCAAGCCCAATTCATGGAACTTGCGAAGCGCAATCTCAAGGTCAATATCGGTACTCGAGTTCATCTCATTTCCCTCTTGTGATGCGCGGCGGTCGCATTCCACGGTAGGCTTGAACCCGAACAAAATCCCGTCGTTCACGTATCTCTTTTTGATGCGCAGCATGACCAAGCTGAGTACGAACGCGACTGCCGGCACGACCAGAAGTGCGGAGCTATTGACGGCGAAGGCCAGCAGTTCTTTCATGACCGGCGGACGTTAGAACCTGAGGTCTCGTGCCTATGGAAAAGCTGCACATATTGTTGCGCAAAGGTCGCGGCCTCTTTCACAACCGATTTGACATCTTCGACCGAAAGTCGTTGGAGTGGCGTGTCACCTTCCAACGTCTTAACGGGTGTCGTGAAGAAGTCGAACATTGTCCATGAGTCAATCTCGCCAAGACTACGAATGACTTTTCTGAAGTCGTCACGGAAAATCATGGGCGCGAGGAAGAAGGCTGGATAGTACGACTCGGCGCCAAAGAAGAGGCGGAACATTCGCCCAGAAGCGACAAGCCTATCCAGCTTCTTTTCTGTGATGCCGGCAGCGTTGCAAAAGTCGTGAGTTCGAAGCACTTTGCCTTGAATCACGAGCGGATAGCGCTCAGCGTTCGCTTTATTAGCCCCTGGCAAAGGCTCATGTTCCGGTGTACCCTTCGACGCGCGTTCGACGCGCTTTCGAAGATTCTCTTCTTCCTCTCGAAGCGCCGGTAGGTCAATTCCGTATACCGTAGCTATGCCCATGGCTTCACAGAGATGATTCTTGAAGAGTCGGCCGAGCGCTGCATCAGGGATTTGCAGCATCGTTTCAATGATTTTCGGGTCGCACAGGATAGCGGCGACGACGGCGCGACGTAGGATATGTTGTATCCACTCTTCATTGAGTAATGTGTCGTTCTTCGTCTCACGCGTAGACCGAGGCGGCATGGCCATTCCTTTTACTTAAGCGAGGCTGGGTGCTATGGGTGCAGAGTCGAATCGCCACTGCATCTCTCCGCCGCGCGTGCAACTACATGCGAACGCTAGGCATCGTCGTCCCCCGCAGATTTTCCGCGCATCTGCTCTGTCACATCTTTAACGGCGCCCCCCTGTCCGCGGGTGATGGTGTGAAACCAGATGTCCCAGGTATCGATAACATCCCAAAAGTTTCCAGGCTCGCCAAGGAGTTGGTAGATAAGACCATCGCTCACCTGGACGCGCATCGTTTCCTGGTTGAACGTGACGAGAGCAGAACTCACGCGTCCCCGGTCGACGGAGTCGTAGCCGACGAGACGCTGCAAACCATCATCGGTCTCGAAAATTCTCCAACGCGAGAGATAGACATCGGACTCGACTGCGGCCAGAGGAACGGGCTGACGGGCCATCAAAATCTCCTTGGTTGCTTGCGCGCGCCACTTTTGCTGGCTTTGAGGCGCTGCTTTGCGGTGTCATCCTTCCCTCATGCAAACCTTGCCTAGAGGGCGTCGACGGTCGTCGCGACAACATCAACGTTGTGCTAGTTAACAGTTCGTCGCGCGTTAAGCGGTCCCCCGCGGAAAATTGCTTCTGCCTATAGGCTAGTCGCACGAGACCCAGTCGCCCGCTGTCAACCCATCGCGAAACCGCTCACCGCAGCAACTGGGCGGGGCCGGTATACCAAGAAAACCCCCGTTAGTGCCAACTTTGCTACAAAGGTTTGCGACCTTTGCGAGGTCAGTTAAACGGAGACGCATGCAACGTCGCTAAGGCTCCAGGCCGCCCGTTGGCTAGAAGTAACTGCAGCATTGATAGTTTAAAATGAAAAACATGAAGTGTAAAGACTGCCAGTTTATAAACTGCCACTTTACACACTGTAGATTTCGTCGGCAGGATGATTGATGCTCCTGCCCCATATGGCAGACAATTCAATCTCGCGTCACGCGGCAGTCAGGCAGCGGCTGTCGACAAACCTGAAGCTATTCCGCGGCAAACAGAGCATGTCCCAAGAGACCTTGGCGCAGCGCGCGGGATTGCATCGCACTCAAGTCGGTCAGATTGAGCGCGGCCTCGCGAGCGTGACGCTCGATACCTTGGTCTCGTTGGCTTTAGCGCTTGGAGTCAGCGAGGTCCAACTGCTAACCGAACACAAAGAGTTGCCCACCCCGATAAAAACGGGACGCAAGAAATCTGTCGACGTTGATTTAGTAAGAAAGCCGCGACGCGACGCAGGCTGACCCTCTGGCCGAAATAGCATTTGCTGGTCTATCCGCGGCGACGTTGAGCGGCCGGTATCAACGACGCGCGACGATGGCGTCTCAAAATCAACCCAACTGGTCAGACAAGTCCTACGCCACTTCCCCGTGTGCACAACTTCGCTGCCCACACCACGGGGGTGTGGACAGCCGCCTAGCGGCGGTTCCGAAGTTGCACACACTCGAAGCTGACGCGCCGGCAGAGCCGGCTTGCCTAAGTTTTATTAAGAAGGTCTTGATGCGCGACCGGTGCGCTCCAGACGCCGCAATGCTGGCCAAAAAAACCGTTGCGTTAGGCGTGACAGCCCACAACAGTTGCTCGTGAGGACCCGGCTTGGCGTCGAGCCCGGAATTGACAACAATCCGCCGAAATATTCGCATTCTGGGAAACGGCGCCGAACGCCGCGGTAAAGCGGCGATGCAAGCCTTCGACGGTGTGCGCGAGCGCGATCGCCACGTTGCGCTCGGTCTGGAGATAAACCTTGACGAGCCCCTTCGGCGTTTCGCGCAGGAAGCCGGTTTTCTGCTCGACGATCATCACGCGCCCGGCGGGGCTGACGATCACGAAGTCGGCTTCGCCGAACACCGAGAAGTTCTGGTTCAGACGCGTCCAGTGGACGCCGTGATAGACCGTGTAGTCAGCGGGGAGCGCCTCCTCGAGCAACGCGAGGGTCTCGCGCTCGCGTGCCGCCGCGCCGGTGGCGGCGAGGCTTTTCCAGTCGTCGGGGACAATGCGGGCCATGCGGTGCCTCGTCGAATTCGGGTGCGGCCATTGTACGCAACGCGGGGGCGCGGGCGTTCGGCGGGAATGTGCCGGGCCGCCCCTTACGACGCGTAATCCGCGCGCATCGTGTATGGTTATTGGTCGAACGCCGCGCGCCGCGCGCGGCTTGCCAACCGTGAGAGAAAAAGGATTTACCGGATGATTACGATCTGGGGACGCGCCAACTCGGTCAACGTTCAGAAAGTCTTGTGGTGCTGCGACGAGCTGGTGCTGCCATACGAGCGCATCGACGCGGGCCTGCAATTCGGCCGCAACAACGAGCCCGACTACCTCGCGATGAACCCGACCGGCAAGATCCCAACCCTGGTCGACGACGACTTCGTGCTGTGGGAGTCCAACGCCATCCTGCGATATCTGGTGCTGCAATACGGCGAATCGGGCCTGCTCTATCCATCCGAGCCGAAACAGCGTGCGAGCATCGACCGCTGGCTGGACTGGTCGCTGTCCACGCTGCAACCCGCCGAGCGCCCGGTCTTCTGGGCCCTCGTCCGCACGCCGGACGCGCAACGCGATACCGCCAAACTCGCCATCGATCTCAGCGCGGTCAGCCTGCTATGGCGCACGCTGGATACGCATCTGCAGGGCCGCTTCTTTCTCGAAGGCGAGAAGTTCACGCTGGCCGACATCGTGATCGGCGCGTACGCGAAACGCTGGTTCGGTCTTGACGGCGTGGAGCGTGCGTCGCTGCCGAATCTGGAGCGCTGGTATTCGCGTATTGCGACTCGCTCGGGGTTCAAGAAGTACGTCGATTTTCCGCTGACCTGAGTCGTTCGGTTAGTGTGTGGGTTGGCCGCTCAGGCTCGGCGCGCGTTTTGTCGAGCCGCTTGCCTGCCCGCCTGTCGAGCTGTCGTATAGCCGCGCAAGTGTCCTGCGGCCTGCCTCCCTCGTCAAGGCGCGCAGCCGCAACGGCAACGCGCATCCCGCATGGGCGCTGCGCGAGGCACAGCAAACACTGCGCACCTTTATAATCGACGCATGAAGACCGCCAAGCCCTCCGCGCCCGCCGATCAGGCCACCTCCGCCCACTCCGCTCATGCTCATGAGCCGGCGCACGCACACGGTGATTCGCAGGAAGCCGCACTGACCCTCGCGGAAGAATATTGCCGCGAACGTGGAGAAAAGCTCACGCCGATTCGCCGCAAGGTGCTCGAATTGCTGCTGAATTCGGGGCGCGCGACCAAAGCGTATTCGCTGCTCGACGAGATGCGCCAGATCCATCCGGGCTCGGCGCCGCCCACGGTGTATCGCGCGTTGGACTTTCTGCTGTCGGCGGGGCTAGTGCATCGGATCGAGTCGATCAACGCATTCACCGTGTGCCACGATCTGACGCAATGTCAGCACGGCATCCTGGTGGTCTGCCAGCAATGTGGCAGCGTTACCGAGCTGCATCAGCCGAAGCTGCGGCAAGCGCTCGTCGCGCAAATCGAAGACGCGGGCTACCGCCTCGCAAGCGATGAAATCGAACTGAAGGGACTGTGCGCCGCCTGTCAGGCAGCCGAAGCGGCGGCTAATGGCAAAGGCGGCGAAGGCGGCACGGTCGCGGCGACACCTGTGGCCACCGCAAAGTAACGGTGTCTCCGGCGGCTCGGATCGCGGGCCGCAGGCGGCGTCCGTCTGATGACCGTCAACTGCTTAACGCCCGCCAGGCCGGAATCGCCTTCAGGCCGGCGGCGTCCACGTGCCGCGAGCCCACCTCGCTCACCCTCGACCACGCGACCCGCGATCAACCCGCAGCGCGAGCGACGATCGCATCGTGCAGCAACGTCACCAGGTCATCCGGCAAAGCCGGCTTGGTCATGAAATGCTGGAAGCCTTCGCCGATACTGCGCAAGCGGTACGCGTCGTCGGTGTGGCCCGTGAGCGCCACCGCGACTGAAGGCGTCTGATCGCTGCGAATTTCGTGGTCGCGCAGCCGTTGGATCAGATAGAAGCCATCCATGGCCGGCAAGTCGAGATCACAGACGACAGCGTCGGGTAACAACCGCAGCGCCGCTTCGACGCCCTCTTCCGCATCCGCCGCGGCGCAGACATTGGCGCCTTCCGCCTCGAGTAGCAAGGTCAGCGATTCCCGGCTATCCGGGTCGTCTTCTACGAGCACGATCGTGGCGTGATCGAGTCTCAATGCTCCGTTCATTTTCCGTTGTTGCTCTAAAAAACCGGTTAGGCCGTCAGAGGTGGCCAATGTTTCGTTCTGCTGCTTGCCGCCGGTTTGCGCGGCTGCGATGTTGGTGTTCATGGTTCCGACTCGATTTCATGCGCGGAGTTGCAAACAGGCGAAGATTGTAGAACAGAGCCCGAGTGCAACACGCGTGCACGGTAACGCGCCAAATTTGCACGCCGATGAAAAACCGGCTCTCGGCGCCACAGCCCGGCAGGCCCTGGCAGACCCGATGCCGCACCCGATACGCCGCGGCCATGCGAGCGAACCCCGTTCGCTCGCATCTCAGTCTGGCGTCTTTTCCGTCATTCGTATTTTTTCCTGCGTCGCCGGCGGGCATGTTCAGCCGGCGCGGCGTGCACATCCACATTTCCTGTAGCACGTAGCGTGCCGCGCCCGGCCGTGCATTTGCATGACCCGATTGGGCGATGGGTTTCGCCACCCTTACGCGATCTTCGCTCCAGCATCGCGTGAGCGGGACGTGCGCAGCGCTATCATCGTGGGCGCACGAGCCGCATCTGCGGCTTCGCTTTTTGCGTTGTCGCGGCGCGTGCGCGAACCATTTGCCCGTCCCAATCAGAGGCCATCCGACACCATGTCCGATCTCGACTCCGCGACATTCGAAGCACTTCGTCACGTCAGCACCGCCACACTGACCACGCAGTTGTTCAAGCGCGGTTTGCGCAATACGTTCATGCAGGGCGTCGCGCCGCTCGCCGCGCACAGCGGCGCGAATCTGGTCGGACCCGCGTTCACGTTGCGCAACATTCCGTCGCGCGAAGACATCGACGTGCTCGAACTGTTTGCGGACCCCGAGTACGCGCAGCGCAAATGCGTCGA
Source organism: Paraburkholderia sp. RL18-085-BIA-A (assembly GCF_046027075.1). Lineage (NCBI taxonomy): Bacteria > Pseudomonadati > Pseudomonadota > Betaproteobacteria > Burkholderiales > Burkholderiaceae > Paraburkholderia > Paraburkholderia sp. RL18-085-BIA-A. Next base: position 90,424 of record NZ_JARESU010000008.1, read on the forward strand.
AACGATTCCGGCCGCTCACGTGCTCGTGCAGGATTGCCGCGGCGAGCGCGGCAGCGCGTCGTTCGGTTCGATTCTTTCGCTACGTTTGCAGATGCGCGGCGTCGCGGGCATGGTGTCCGACGGCCCGGTGCGCGACAGCACGACGATCGCCGCGCTCGGCATGCCGGTGTTCTGCGCGGGCGCGAGCGCGCCGCCTAATCTGATTCGCCACCATGCAGTGGATATCAATGTGCCGATCGGTTGCGGCGGCGTCGCCGTGTTTCCGGGCGATGTGATCGTGGGCGACGCGGACGGCGTGGTGGTGATTCCGCGCAAGATGGCCGCCGATGTCGCGCAAGCTGCCGCCGAGCAGGAACAGCTGGAGACGTTTCTCACCGAGCGGATTCGTGACGGCGCCGCGTTGCCCGGCACATATCCGCCGAACGAAACGACGAAGGCGGCTTTTGAGGAATGGAAGAAGCGCCGTAAAGCGTAACGCGTGAGGCTGAGGCGATGACGCGCATGCCGGACGTGGCGTGCAAGATCGCAAAAGGCTGTCAAGAAGCAACGCGGCGAGTCGCGAGCGGGCCGGCCACGGAATCCGGCGAAATCCGCACATTGCAAGGTGCGTAGCACTTCAGCCGGCCTTACCCGGACCAATCCCCTGAACCAGCAAAGCGACCGCATGCCGCGCGATCTCCTCGCCTCCGATGTTGCGCCGCAAAGGATCATTGCGCCACAACTTCGACGTGGCTAGCGGCAGAAGCGTCAACCCCATCAACGTGACGAACACCAGCGCGGGCTCCAGCCCCGCATTCAGACGCCCTTCTTGCTGCCAGCGCGCGATGGCCGCCAGCGATGCCTTCTGATGCGTATCGCCGAATCGCTCGTGGATGCGCTGGCGCAGCAGACCACCATCGCTGATGACCTCGCGCACCCACAGCGGCGCAAACCACGGATGGTCGCTTGCCGCTCGCACCAGCCGCTGGGTGAGTTGCGTGATCGCCGCGACGGCGTCGTCGGGATTCTCCTGGAACGGCACCCCTAGCCCCGCGCGCAATGGCGCAAAGCGCTCCTCGACCAGCACGTCGAGCAATTGATCGCGGGTCTTGAAGTAGTAATGCATCATCGCCGGCGTAAAGCCCGCCTCGCGCGCAATCTCGCCGAGCGTGGTGTCGACGATGCCCTGTCGCGCGAACAACTCCAGCGCGGCGTCGAGCAGGCGGCTGCGCTGCTCCAGCCCGCGCGCGGCCCCGGTCGGCCTGCCAGGCCGCCGCGCGCGCACGGCGGTGGCCGCGCTCGTCGATTCACTTGATGCGGCTTTCACCTGGCCTTTCGACGTAGTGCTCGCTTTGACTTCGGGCGCGCCGCGCGGCGAACCTTTCACCGTTCGGTCATCTGATGGAATCCTTGCCATTGCATTCAATTTGACGAGTGGGACGATGTCGCATATATTAATCTCCGAATTAATTAATTTCAATGCCCTGCCATGGAACAATCGACTCCGACTCACCCCGCCGAGCCCATACCGCAGGATTCACGCGCGAACTCGCCCGCCGCGGACCACCCGCCGATCCGCCTGCTGTTTCCGGCGCTGCTGCTGGTCATGCTGCTCGCCGCGCTCGATCAGACGATCGTCTCGACCGCGCTGCCGACCATCGTCGGCGAACTCGGCGGGCTCAACAATCTCTCGTGGGTGGTGACCGCCTACCTGCTCAGCTCGACCATCGTGGTGCCGCTGTACGGCAAATTCGGCGACCTGTTCGGCCGCAAGATCGTGCTGCAGACGGCGATCATCGTGTTCCTGGCCGGCTCCGCGCTGTGCGGCATCGCGCAGAACATGAGCCAACTGATCGTGCTGCGCGCGCTGCAAGGACTCGGCGGCGGCGGGCTGCTGGTGGTGACGATGGCCGCGATCGCCGACGTGATCCCACCGGCTGAACGCGGCCGCTATCAGGGCGTGTTCGGCGGCGTGTTCGGTCTCGCGACCGTGATCGGGCCGCTGCTCGGCGGCTTTCTCGTCGAGCACCTCACGTGGCGCTGGATCTTCTATATCAACCTGCCGCTCGGCATCATTTCGCTCGTCGTGATCGGCGCGGTGTTCAAGCCGCACGTTCGCCATGTGAAGCACGCCATCGACTACATGGGCGCAGCGTTTCTCGCCGGTGCGCTCACCTGCATCATCCTGTTCACGAGCCAGGGCGGCACGATCCTGCCGTGGACGTCACCGCAACTGTGGTTCACGCTCGGCATGGGCCTCGTCGCGATCTGGGGTTTCATTCACGAGGAACGCAGTGCGGTTGAACCGATCATGCCGCTCGAACTCTTCAAACAGCGCACGTTTTTGCTGAGCAGTCTGATCGGTTTCATCATCGGCGTATCGCTGTTCAGCTCGGTGACGTTCATCCCCCTCTATCTGCAGGTGGTGAAGGGCTCGACGCCGTCGGAAGCCGGCATGCAGATGCTGCCGATGATGGGCGGCCTGTTCATGATGTCGATGGTGACCGGCCGCATCATCAGCAAGATCGGCAAGTACCGGATGTTTCCGATCATGGGAACCTTGCTCGTGGCAGTTGCGATGCTGCTGCTTTCGCGTCTGCAGATCGATACGCCGATTCATGTGATGTATCTCTACATGGGTATTCTGGGCTGCGGTCTCGGCATGGTGATGCAGGTGCTGATTCTCGCCGTGCAGAACACCGTCGAGTTCAGGCATATGGGCGTGGCCACTTCGGGCGCGACCTTGTTCCGTTCGATCGGCGGCTCCATCGGCGTGGCCGGCTTCGGCGCGGTGTTCTCGAACGGCCTTGCCGCGCGGATCGAAAAGCTGATCCCGCCCGACACCGAACTGCCACATGCGCTGGGGCCAGCCACGATCCACCAGTTGCCCGAAGCGTTGCGCAACGACTATCTGCACGCATTCGCCGGCGCGCTGCATACGGTATATCTCGCGGCCGCCTGTGTGGTGGTACTGGCCTTCGTGCTCGCGTGGTTGCTGAAGGACCATCCGCTGCGCAAGCACTGATCGCTGCCGCGCTTTCTTCCGGCGCTTGATGCAAGCGCTTAATGACGAGGTCGAACGCACGCGCGTCGACCTCGTGCTGTTTCTACGCCACGCATTCGCGTATTGCACCTGCACAAAGGAGCGCGTTGAAAGAAGGTGCATCCGCTCGTTCTGAGGGCATCGACACTGTTTCGTCTTACTTCAAAGTGTGCGGTAGCGCACACAGCATAGGGGCCAACGCACATTGACGTTCTGAGCGAAACACCACATATTGCAAACGACGACAACGCACGCCTGCGCTTGCGTCTCCAAGACTCTCCGGCGCATGTGGATCGTGATTCCGCGGACAAGGCTCCAGCCTCAACACGATCCGGAGCATGCCGTAATGGCATCCTTTTCCACAGGTGGGTCCACGGCATGTCCACCCAGACAGCACTCGGTCATAGCTTTCCTACGCCCTGCAAACGTTGCGGTGGTGCGTTGTACCGCCAGGTCGACTACTGCCCGTATTGCGGCGCGGTACATCCGCTCGACGAAAGCCCGCTTAAACGAGACGCGCGTTCCGGCAGCCGCGCCGAAGCGATGAGCCCGGCCGTCCAACACTTCGACGACGAGCCGGCCGTGCGGGGCGAAGCCGATCTCACGGCTCGCGCCGCGCATCCCGCCGACGCGCTTCCTGGCGAAGCCGCGCGCCGCACCTCGCTCGTGTCGACCGGTGCGCCGGTTCCACTGCCGCCTCAGTTCGACGACCCGCCTTATCCTCCGTACAACACGGGACTGACTGCTCGCAAAGTGCTGCTCGTCATTGGGGCGGTTTTCCTGCTCGCTCTCGGGTACGTGCTGTATGTACTCTTCAGCGACAGCAGCGATTCGGATGACATCGTCAGCGATCAGCAGACCACCGTCGTAACTCAGGACGCCCGCTCGACGACCGGCACGATCGCGCCATTCGCGGCACCGGCTGAATCGAACCGCCCGGCCGCCACGGTCAAGCCCGCGACATCGGACAACGCGGTAAAGACCGCGCCGGCCGTCGCAGTCAAGCCTGCGACTCCGAACAACGCCGTCAAGACCCCACCGGTCGTTCCGGCGACGCCCGCCCCGCCGCCGGCGATGGCCGCGCCGCCGGTGGTCACTGCGCCGCCGGTGGTCGCCACCGCGCCGCCGGTGGCCGTTGCGCCGCCGGTGGCCGTTGCGCCAGCCAAACCGGCGCTGCAGTTCCGCGACGCGTCGCAAGCGCTGCAATCGGCGCGCCTTGCAATCCGCGCCAACGATCTGTCTACCGCGCAAGCGTCGCTCGCCGCCGCGCAGTCGCTGCAGCCAGGCAACGCCGATGCGCAGAAGCTCACAGCCGATTTGCGGCCATTGATCGCACGCCGCGACAGCGCATTGCAGGCGGCGCAAACGTGCGTCGCTCAGCAGTCGTGGTCCTGCGCACGCCAGCACGCGAACGAAGCGCTCGCAATCGACACCAGCAACGACGCGGCGAAGCTCATCCTCGAACGCGTGATCCGCGAGACCGGCTGGGCGCCGCTCAACCCGCACGCCGCGGCGGCTCAAGGCAATCCGCTCGCGCAAGCGCAGCCCGCCCCGGGATCGCAAGCGGTCCAGTTGCAAACGCCGTTGCCGCCAGGCATGCCGGCAAACGGCCAACCCATCACGACCGCGCCGCGCGCAGGCGCCGCGGCAACTGCCGCAGGCGCCAGTGCGAACGGCAACAGCCTCGACGCGCGCGAACGCGCGATCAGGGACTCCGGCTGGAGCCGCGCGCCGTCGACCGGCGGCAAGCTCGCCGCGAACCCCTCACCCAGCCAGTAAAGAATTGTTTGGATACCGAATTACATAGCAGCTAGCGGCGCCGATCGCACACAATATTGTTTGCTCTTTGAGCGGCAACACACGGACACGGCCGTCGCGGCACATTGAACATGACATGGCAACCGGCTCACCGGCGCTTCGTGCGCACTGCGCACGAAGCTGTACAAACCTGACCAATAGGTAGATAGACCATGCTGAAGAGACTTCTGGCAGGATGGCTGGGGCTGGCGCTGATGGTCGTGTCTTCGCTGGCAGGCGCGGCGGAACCGGCGCACTACAAGATCGTCACGGGGCCCGAGCGCGGCACGTATATCCAGATCGGTCAGGACCTGTCGAAATGGGTGGCGCAGCCGGTGGGGATCGATCTCGACGTGGTGGCGTCGAAGGGCTCGGCTGAGAACGTGCAGCGCATGCGCTTCGAGCCCGGCGTGAAGCTCGCGCTAGTGCAGTCCGACGTGTACCAGGCCTACATCGACATGGCTAACGCGGGCAACGCCGACGCCGGCACCGCCATCCGTCCGCTACGGCTCATTATGCCGCTCTACGACGAGGAGATTAACGTCGTGGTGCGCGCGGACTCGCCGCTGAAAACTCTCGCCGACATCAAGGATAAAACCATCAGCGTCGGGCTGATCGGCAGCGGCACCGCGCAATCGGCCACGACGCTCTATCACCTGATGTTCGGCCAGGCGATTCCCGAGCAGAACGTCGTGCACCTGAGCAACGAGGACGCGCTGGCCGCGCTGATCGTGAAAAAGGTGGACGTGGCGATCATCGTGGTCGGGCAGCCAGCGAAGCTGTTCAACGACATGAATCCCGAGCTGCTGCAACAGATCCGCCTGCTGCGAGTCGATCCGGCCGCGCCCGAAACGGCGCGCGCCAAGCAGACCTACTTCCCCGCGACGATCCGCGCGACCAGCTATCCGACCTGGCTCAAGGAAGACGTCCCGACGCTGACCGTGAAGGCATTTCTCGTCACCTACGATTACGGCTTGCGCGATACCGTCGGCAATCTGAATCGTTTTGCCGACTCGCTGTGCGCGAACTTCGACAATCTGCAGGAGCACGGCCATCCGAAATGGAAGCAGGTGAAGCTCGAATTGCCGACGCTCGTGCGCGGCTGGAAATACTACGGGCCGGTCGAGAAGCACTTGCGCGCCTGTCTGACGAACAGGAGCGCGGCAATGAGCGCCACGGCCGCCACGCAAGGGACGCCGAAACCGCGTCCCACCTGCAGCGAACAGGAGCGCCTGCTTCTGCTGTGCAAGTAGCTTCGGCTCGATAGCGGGACGCGCGCGCGTTCAGGCGCGCTCCCGCTCCTTCGCGCCTGACACGGCCGACGCTTCCATCGCCCGTTGCAATACCTCGTACACCTTCGGCCGGTTGCATTGCGACACGTTAAAGCGCAAAAAGCCCGCCGCCGATTGCGACGCGCTGAACACGTTGCCCGGCGCGAACACCACGTTGTCGGCGAGCGCGTGACGCGCGACATCGGCGGCATCGAGCGAATCCGGCAGACGCGCCCACACGAAGATACCGCCGCGCGGGCGCGTCCAGATGTCGAGGCCCGCGTAGCCCAGGCGCCTGACCGTCTCGCCCATCGCGTCGGCGAGCTTCGCGCGCATTCCTTCCACGTGGCGCCGGTAAGTGCCGTCCACCAGCATGCGGTGCATGACGCTCGCCGCGAGCTGGCCGTTGCCGAACGTCGTAGCCAGCTTCAGATCGATCAGCGGCTCGATCCATTCGGCGCGCGCGGCGATGTAGCCGCAACGCACCGCCGCGGACAAGGTCTTCGAAAAGCTGCCGATCGACACCACGCGCGCGAGCCCGTCGAACGCGGCAAGACGCGGCGCGGCCTCGTCTTCGAAGTCGGCGAAGATATCGTCCTCGACGATCAGCAGATCATGTTCGCCCGCGAGCTTCAGCAGCCGATGCGCGACGGCCGGCGCAAGCGTCGCGCCGGTCGGATTGTGGATCGCCGAATTGGTCACATACAGGCGCGGCCGATGTTCGGTCAGCACCCGCTCGAAGGCCGCGAGATCGGGGCCGGACGGCGTGTACGGCACGCTCACGACGCGCGCGCGATGCGCACGCAGCAGCGCCTGAAAATTGAAGTAGCACGGATCGTCGATCAGCACGGTGTCGCCCGGTTCGAGCAGGAAGCGGCACACCAGATCGAGCGCGTGCGTGCCGCCGTCGGTCAGCACGATCTGCTCGGGCGGCGCCTCCACGCCATGCTGCGCGAGCCGCCACGCGAGCTGCTGGCGCAGCGCGGGCAAGCCGCCCGGGCTCGCGTAGTCGGCGAGCGGCGAGTGCGGATCGCGCGCCACCGCGCGCAACGCGCGGCGCACGCCGTCTTCCGGCAGCCATGAAGGCGGCATCCAGCCGCAACCGGGCTTCAGCACTTTCGCGCCGGTCTCCAGCGACTGGCGCGTGAGCCACAAGGGATCGACCTCGCGGTCCAGACGCGGCCCGAGATCGGCGAGCACGAACGGCGGCGCATGCCCCGACACGAAAAATCCCGACCCGCGCCGCGCGACGATCACCCCTTCCGCGACCAGCCTGTCGTATGCTTCCACCACGGTCGACTTCGATACGCCGAGTGCCTCGGTCATTGCGCGAATCGACGGCACACGGGCGCCCGGCATCAGCAAGCGGCTTGCAATGCGCTCGCGCAAGCTGTCCATCACCGTGCCGACACGCGTGCCCGACGTAGCTGGACTGTTCTCACTTGCCGCCATCTGTACTGCTCCATGTTCCGTACAGTTCGTACAAAGTGTACTGATCTGTAGCTTACCGTTTTTGGCGGCAAAGCGGATGCTATACGTTCTATTTCATAGGCGTGGACTCTTCAGATGGACAAGACAACCAACGGCTGGCTGAGCGGTCTCGCAGGCGTATTGATTTTCAGCGGCTCGCTGCCGGCCACGCGTCTTGCCGTGCAAGGGCTCGACCCAGTATTCCTGACCGTCGCGCGCGCCACGATTGCGGGGACTCTCGGCCTGTTGCTATTGCTGGTGTTCCGTCAGACCCGCCCCGCCCGCCGCGATGTGATTCCGCTGGTGGTGGTCGCGCTCGGCGTGGTGGTCGGCTTTCCGCTACTGACGGCGTTGGCGCTGCGCCACGTGAGTTCCGGGCATGCGATCGTATTCGTCGGGCTTTTGCCGCTCGCCACCGCGATCTTCGGCGTGCTGCGCGGCGGCGAACGTCCACAACCGGCATTCTGGCTGTTCTCGGCGCTCGGCAGCAGTGCGGTGGTCGCATTCGCGTTGCGCCACGGCCTCGACGCATCGCCGATCGGCGACGCGCTGATGCTGGGCGCGATCGTCGTATGCGGGCTGGGCTATGCCGAAGGCGCGCGCCTGTCGCGGCACCTCGGCGGCTGGCAGGTGATCTCGTGGGCACTGGTGCTGTCGCTGCCGCTGATGCTGCCGCTCGCATGGTGGACCCGACCCGCGTCGTTCGAAGGAGTCAGCCATGCGGCGCTGTGGGGCCTCGCCTATGTGTCGCTGTTCAGCATGCTGATCGGCTTCGTGTTCTGGTATCGCGGGCTGGCGCTCGGCGGCATCGCGGCGGTGGGACAGTTGCAGTTGCTGCAGCCGTTCTTCGGGCTGCTGCTCGCCGGTCTGCTGCTGCATGAGCAGGTGCCGCCCGCGATGATTCTGGTCACCGTCGTGGTGGTGGCCTGCGTGGCGGGCGCGCGGCGGTTCTCGCGAACCGCGCCGGTGCGGCCGGCGGTTTGAAAGAGCACGGGCCAGGAGCGCGGTTGCGGTCACGCGAGCCGCTGTTGCCGCAACCACCGCGAGTTACATGCCCGAACTGCGGGGGCGGCCAGTTGAATATGTCATCATCCCGATGATCGACCAACCACCGCGCCGCGACTCACAATGCCGACCGCTTTTGCCCAAACCGTAGAAGCCCGCTTTGCCGAACTCACGCCGACCTCCAAGCGCGTCGCCAGTTACATGCTCGCGAACCTCGACCGGCTCGGTCTCGAAACCGCCGATCAGATCGCGCAGCAAGCCGGCACCAGCGGCATTTCGGTTGGGCGCTTCCTGCGCAGCATCGGCTATCGGAACCTCGACGATCTGAAGCGCGAATTGCGCGGCGCGCAGGAGCGTCCCTGGCTGATCACCGACCGGCTCGACGCGTTCCGCCGCGCGGCCGGCACCACCAGTCAAGCCGATGAAACCGCAACGCACGCCAGCGCGCCGAACGCTCATCAGGCGGCGCTCGCCCATTGGCTCGAACTCGAGACCGGCGCGATCCAGCATGTCTACCAGCTCGCGCAATCGCCGGTGTTCGCCCGCGTGGCGGAGCGCATTGCGAACGCCGACGCCGTCTACATCCTCGGCATTCAATCCACGCGCGGCATCAGCAACGCGTTCTACAGCTACCTCGAATACATCCGCCCGCGCGTGTTCTATTCCGATGGCATGTCGGGCTCATACGTCGATTCGTTGAACTCGGAATTCAAGTCGCCGTACCTGATCGTCACCGACACCCGCGCTTACTCGAAGGCCGCGCGCCGCTATTGCGAGGCCGCCGCGCGGCGCGGGCTGCCGTTCGCGCTCGTCACCGATATCTACTGTCCGTGGGCGCGCGATTTCGACGGCGATCTGTTGCAGGTGAAGACCGATGTCGGACAGTTTTGGGATTCGCTCGCGCCGCTCACCTGCCTGTTCAATCTGCTGATCTCGGCGATCGTGGAGCGGCTCGGGCCGGCAATCGACGAACGCGTCGCACGAAACCGGCAATTGCAAAGCGAATTCGATCAGTTCGACTTGTGAAGCGCGCCGCTTCGTTCGCCGCGGAAATCGCCGAGCGACAACGGCAAGCGCCCATTGCGCCGATTTTTGACGCGCTTCAAATCGGCGCGCGCGGCAGGCATAGTAAAACGTCTCATCATAGTCAGCGGCCACGCCAGGAACACGTATGAGTAACACCAAACCCGCGCCCTCGCCTTCCGCAGCAACGGACACAGCCAGCGCCGCCGCACTCGCAGCCGCACTCGCCGCCGCACGAATCCGCGACACCACCGAAGCCGATCTCCCCGCGATTCAGGCGATCTATGCGCACCACGTCCTGACCGGCGTCGCGTCGTTCGAAGAAACGCCGCCTTCTGTCGACGATCTGCGCGCGCGGCTCGCGTCGGTGCGCAGTCACGGCTTGCCGTACATGGTCGCGGAGATCGAGGGCGAAATCGCCGGGTATTGCTACGCGACGCCCTACCGGCCCCGCGCCGCATATCGCAACACGATCGAAGATTCGATCTACGTGAGCAACGCCTATCGCGGACGCGGTATCGGCCGCGTGTTGCTGGAGGCGCTGATCGAGCGCTGCGAAGCCGGGCCGTGGCGTCAGATGGTCGCCGTGATCGCCGACGGCGGCAGCGGCGGTTCGCTGTCGCTGCACAAGCAGCTGGGCTTCGAGCTGACCGGCACGTTGAAGGCGGTGGGCTTCAAACACGGCCGCTGGCTCGACACCACGCTGATGCAGCGCAAGCTAGGCCGCGGCGACTCTACCGTGCCCGACGACCTGGCCGGCGATGCGACCCGCGATGTGACAGACAGCGCGGCGCAGCGACGCGGCTGAAGCAACGCGCTGGTGGCTCGTCTGGCTACCGCATTGGCCACTGCGTTAAAAATCCCGCCGTCCCCAGGACGCCGCTTTCTCCGCCTTCGCCCGCCGGCTCCGTCGAACCGGCAAGCGCCACACCCCGCAGCGAATACACCGTCGATTAACTCGCCGCCTGCGCGTCATGCGCATGCGCCGGTGCAATTCATCGTGCCGCTGCGCGACCGCTACGTGGGTCTGGCTTTGTCGCTTGGACTAGAAGGGCTGGCTCGGCGCATACCGGCGGATCGAAATCGACGCGGGCCACTGGGTCCTGCCGCGCGAGCGCGAGCGAATCGCGGCGAGCATCGAGCGCTTCGTCGCCGAGCATTGGGAAAGCTGCGGCAACGCTCAACGCGCACGCGGCAGGCGCGTGAACAACGTCGGGTAGTCGATCACGAGGCCGTCGTCGTCCACCTGCATGTTCGCCGTGAAGTTGCGGAAGATGCCCTCGTAGCGATACTCGCGATTCAATGCGATGCACATGTACGCCTGCTCGACGCGCGTGACCTGCAAATCGGGCGTCGAGATATAAGCGACTGGAATCGGCTGGCGCTCGCCCTCGGCCAGTTGCAGACGGCGGGTCGGCAGTGTGTTGGTAAACGGCGTCGCGGCGATGTCGATGTCGATGCAGCCCTCGATCGTGCTCAGCACGAGACCGTGGCCGTCGCGCCAATGGCCGGCGCCGTCGCCGTGCAACTCCAGCTCCGCGCCGCCGACGATCTTCAGCCACGCATGCCGCGTGCGCCATTGCGCGTCGCAGCGCACCGTGTAGTGCAACCCGTACGCATGGCCGTAGCGCTGCCCGACCACCACGCTCTCCACCGTGAAGCCGTCCGCGCTCGCGTCGAACGCCAGATGTTCGAGACCGTCGCCCTCTTCCGATACCCACCGTAGTTCACGCATCGATCTGTCTCCTCGCGAAACGGCGCGGCCTGCGCCGGGCAACTATCGTAGCGCGAAAAGATGGCGGTGCGCCGACATGGCGCGCGCGATGCGCATGTGTTGCAAATAACCACTATCAACCCGCGACGATGCCCGATAAAGCGTAGCTGCACTATGCTCGCGGTTCGCCATCAACCGGGCTGACTGCCGCGCCGACCCTCACGTTGCGGCATGCACGGCATCATCGAAAGCCCATCATCAAGCCGCCGCCAAACCATGCACGCCGCCGCGACCGAAGCCCAATCCGCCGCCTTGCGCACGCTGTTGCGCAGCCTCGGCCAGATCGTGCTGCAACCGAACGCCTTCACCGGCGCGTGCCTGCTCGCCGCGTGGCTGCTGACCGACTTGCGCCTCGCGTGTGCGGCGCTGATGGGCGCGGTCGCGGCCAACGTGAGCGCGGTGCTGGCCGGCCATCGCGACGACGACACACGCGCCGGGCTGCACGGCTTCAACGGCGCGCTGGCGGGTCTCGCCGCGTTCAGCTTCAGCGCCGACCCCGCGACCGCCGCGGCCGTGGCGATTCTCGCGGCGACGGGCGCCGCGTGGCTTCTGGAGCCGTGGGGTCGCGCTGGCTGCGTGCGCGTGGACTGGGCGTTTATTCGAGCCCGTGCCTGATCGTTACGTGGCTCTGGCTGCCCACGATGACGAGCGGCACGTTGCCAACCAGCGCGGCACCGCTGCACGTGTACGGCGCGGCGCAATGGAGCAGCGGCGTACTCGCCGGCCTCGCACAAACCGCCTTTGCGCCTGGCGCGTTAGCGGGATTGCTCGTGCTGACCGGCATTGCCGCGGCATCGCGCCGGCATGCGCTGTGCGCGCTGACCGGCGCGGCACTCGCAAGCGCCGCGCACCTGCTGTTCGGCGCAAGCACAAGCTCGTTCGGCGCCGGCCTGTTAGGATTCAATGGCACGCTCACCGCGCTCGCGCTCGCCGATTGCGGCGTGGCATTGATGCTCGGCGGCGTCGCGCTTGCGGTCGTGCTGCAAGCGGCAGCCGCTTACTTCGGCTGGCCGTTCATGACAGCGCCCTTCGTACTCGCGACGTGGTGCATGCAATGGCTCATACAGCGCGTTAAGCGCCGCGCCATCGCATCCGAACCGGCACACCGCACGCACAGCGCAAGCTCGGTCACGACTCCGCCCACGCGCGCGAATTGACGCAATGCCGCGGCATCGCGCGACGGTTTGCACGCGTTGGCGACCCGGCAATTTCAGGAGACAGACATGTCGTTCACTCACACACCGGCGGCCCGCATTGCCGAGTCCGGCCCGCTCTCCGACTCGGAGCGGCAAACCCGCGTCGACCTCGCCGCAGCCTATCGGCTCGTCGCGCTCAACGGCTGGGACGATCTGATCTACACGCATATCTCGGCCAGCGTCCCCGGCGAACCCGGCCACTTCCTGATCAATCCGTTCGGCCTCGCATTCGATGAAGTGCGCGCGTCGAATCTCGTGAAGATCGACATCGCGGGCAACATCGTCGGCGCCAGCGACCATGCGGTGAACGCGACCGGCTTCGCGTTGCACGCCGCCGTCCACGCGGCGCGCGCCGACGCGTTCTGCGTAATGCATCTGCACAATACGGCGGGCGTCGCGGTGTCCGCGCAACCGGCCGGCTTGCTGCCGGCCTCGCAACATGCGCTGCGTTTCTACGGTCAGCTCGCCTATCACGACTACGAAGGTCTCGCGTTCACGCCGGCCGAAGGCGAGCGCCTCGTCGCGCATCTCGCCGACAAACCCGCGATGTTGCTGCGCAATCACGGCACATTGACGGCCGGACGCACGGTCGCCGAAGCCTATGTGCTGATGGCGACGCTGCTGAAGGCCTGCGAGATCCAGCTGCAGGCGCAGGCATGCGGCACGGAACTCGTGGTGCCGAACCACGCGGTCGCCGCACGCACGGCGGAACAACTGTACGATGGCGGCGCAATCGAAGGCGCGCTCGAATGGCCTGCGTTGCTGCGCAAGCTCGACCGGATCGATCGCGGTTACCGCGACTGAACTACCGTGACTGAAGCCGCGCCTCACTCGCCTCTATTTCATTGCTCAACGGAGTCATGCCATGCCCACGTTTCATATCGAACTCTTCGAAGGCCGCTCGCTGGAACAGAAACGCAAGTTCGTCGAAGCCATCACCAAGGCGACTTGCGATTCGCTCGGCGTCGAGCCGAACTCGGTGGACATTATCCTCACCGACGTAAAACGCGAGAACTGGGCAACGGGCGGACGTTTATGGTCGGACGCCGAAGCTTGAGCGTTTGAGAGCTTGAGTGCTTGAAAGTCTGGAAATCTGAGCGTCGCGGAGCCGGTACGTGACGCATCGGATCGCACACGAGCCGCGATGAACGAGATGCTGGGAATGGCTGCCGGTGCGAAATTAGCCGGCTTGCAGGGATGACGTCTATCTGGCTCGAAACGATCGTCGGGCCCGCCCGCGCGGTGCTGAAAAGCCGCGCATCGCCGAAAAAGCTGCGCGCGTTGCGCGCGCAGCTGTTGTTGCTCAACAACGCTTTTGCAATCCGTTGTCGTGGCGGCATAACGCTAAGCCGCCACTACGCTACCCGATCAGAACTTGTGGATGATACCCACGCCGACAGCAACCTGGCTGCGCGACGACGACGGTGAGCCGTTCTGACCGTCGCCAATGCTTGCCGTTGCGTCGATGATGCTTCTGCCGTTCCCGGCGAGCGTCTGGCCGCTAGCACGCTGATACGCTTCCAGCGCATACAGGCCGGTACGCTTGGACAGCGAGTAGTACTGCGACAGATTGAACTGGTTGTAGGTCGCCGCGCTCGTGATGCCGTTCGATTCCGTCGCACGGGTGTAGCTATAGCCAGCGGCCAGGTCCAGCGCCGTGAACGGCTTCCAGTGCAGCACAGCACCGCCCGTGTTCCAGATCGCGGTGTTGTGGAAGAACGAGTTGACGCCCGGAGAGTATTGCACGTTCGAGTAGGCCAACGAAACGTCCCACTGCGAGTTGAACGCCCAGCCGCCCGTCACTGCAACGCGCTGCTGCTTGGCTGCCGTCTGGAAACCGTTGTTGATCGCCGACACGGCCGGCTGCGAGCCGTTGTTCGACGTCGTCGAGTTCCACGTCGTACCGCCGTTCGACGCGTTGTCGATACGCTGGATGCCTGCTGCAATACCGAACGGGCCGTTCAGGTACTGGACTGCCGCGCTCCAGGTCTGGCCGGCGCTGAAGCTGCCCGGGTTGCCGCCCAGCGAGTACGAACCGCTGATCGTCAGACCGCTGAAGCTCGGCGACGTATAGACCAGCGAGTTGTTGGCGCGGTACAGCGTATCCAGCGAGTCGATATCACCCGGGTGGGCGCCGTATGCACCTGTCAGCCACGTGGTCGGGCTGTACGGCGACAGCAGCGTGTAGTACGACGTGTACTGGCGGCCAGCCGTCAGCGTACCGAACGTGCCATTCGTCACACCTACCCATGCCTGACGGTTGAACGCCAGACCCGACACGCTTTGCGCGCCGGTTGCGCTGTTAAAGCCCTGCTCCAACTGGAAAATCGCCTTCGTGCCGCCACCCAGATCTTCCGCGCCCTTCAGGCCGAAACGGCTGCCAGCCCAGATGCCGTTGATCATCTTGACTTGCGAGCTGCCGCCCGGGGACGGTCGCGCCGATGCCGCGCCCGTCGTCGGGCTCAGCGTCGTCGAGCTGTTTTGATAGCCGATACCCGTATCGACGATACCGTACAACGTCACGTTGCTTTGCGCATGCGCGCCCAGGGCGACCAACCCCAGGGCCGAGGTTACCACTGCCTTTTTCATTTCTACTCCTCTGTTAAAAATTTTTCTTTGTTTGCGGCCTTGTCAGAGCGCCGCCGAGTGTGGACTCATACGTTTTCGAATCAAAACACCGGGTGTCCGTTGATCAGGCTCGGCAACCACGTCGAAAACCACGGCACGTACGTCACGATGTTGATCGCGCTGAAGATAGCCAGGTAATACGGCCACGCCACCTTGGTGGTTTCCCCGATCGACACATTGCCAATTGCACAGCCGATAAACTGCACCGAGCCGATCGGCGGATGGACGAGACCCAATGCGCAGTTCAGCAGGATCATGATGCCGAACTGCACCGGACCCACGCCGTTGTGCATCGCCATCGGCAGGAACAGCGGCGTGGTGATCAGGATGTGCGCCGCCATGTCGACGAACGTGCCGAGGAAAATCTGGATCAGGTTGATGTACAGCAGCATCAGCCAGGGCAGCGTCGTCGCGCCGTCGAGCATGCGTTCGATCGCGTCCGGAATCTCCAGGAAGGCCATCTGGAAGCGCAGCATGTTCGACACGCCGATCAGCAGCAGCACCACGCCGGTGGTCTTGGCCGCCTTCGACAGCGCGTGACCGAGCTTCTTCATGGTCAGCGTGCGATACACGACGATCGTGAGGATCAGCGAGTACCCGACGGCAATCGCGGCAGCTTCGGTCGCGGTGGCGATGCCTTTCGCCACGCAGACCAGAATGATCGCGATCACCATCAGGCCCGGCACCGCGCCGATGAACGTACGCAACACCGCCATCCAGCCCGGGAAGCGCTGCAGTTCGGTCGAACCATCGGGACGGCGCGGATAGCCGTACTTGACCGCTTGCCAGTAAGCGGCGATCAGCACGAGACCCATCACCCACAGCACCGGCAGCAGACCGGAGAACAGCAGATCGCCGATCGACACGCCGCTCATGTGCACGCCGTTCAGCGTGCCGGTGATGCCCTGCGCCGCGAACGCGTAGATGATCATGTTGGTCGACGTGGGCATCAGCGCGCCCGCCAGCGACGAGTGGGTCGTGACGTTGACCGCATACGCGGCGCTGTAGCCTTCGCGTTTCATCAGCGGAATCACGACGCCGCCCATCGCGGAAGTGTCCGCCGTCGGCGAACCCGACACGCCGCCGAACAGCGTGCACGCGACCACGTTGGCCATGCCGAGGCCACCGCGGAAATGCCCGACCGTGGCCTGTGCGAAACGCAGGATGCGGTCCGCGATGCCGCCGTGCAGCATCAGCTCGCCGGAAAAGATGAAGAACGGGACCGCGAGGAACGAGAACGCGTTCATGCCCGAGATCATCGACTGCATCGCGGTTGCCGCCGGCAAGCCTTCATACAGGTACGTCAGGACGCACGACAATCCCAATGCAAATGAAACCGGAACCCCGAGAAGGAGGAATACGAGAAAACTAACGGCAAGGAGGGCAAGTTCCATGATTGTTCTATTTTTGTTTCTTTGCGAAGAGCGCCAGCAGGTGCTCGAACGAGAACATTGCAATACAGACGCTGGCAACGACCGGGATGCAGTAACGCAACGCTTCGGGCAAGCCGAGAATCGGGATCCGGTCTTCTCGCGTGGTGATCGCCATCTCCATGCAGCCGAAGAACACCGCCACCGCAAACGCGATCAGACACAGATGCTGAATCCCCGCCGCGATGGTCTGGCCTTTCTCCGGCAAATTCTTGACGAGCGAGTCGAGACCGATATGGCCGCCCTCGCGGACCTTCAGCGCGGCGCCGAACATGGCGATCACGATCACCAGCAACAACGCGATGGGCTCGACGAAATCGGGTGCGTCGCTGAAGACATAGCGCATCACGACGCTATAGATCACCAGCACACAGAGCACGGCCAGGCTTGTCGATGCCACGATAGCCAGCGCGCGAAAAAGTAAATCATTTGGGCGTTTCAAGAAACTCATTGACCCCGTCCTTGCTCACGACAGACCTGTCTTTAATATTTCAGCAATCCTGCTCGACCAGACCGGCGCACCACGTCGCGCGGCGGAACAGCCTGCGGGACTTCCCGCAAGACTGTGTCCGCCGCTGCTGCCAGTGCTACTGCCGGTCCGGAACGCGGACCTTATTTGACTGCCTGGATTTCGTCGACGAGTTGCTTCATTTGCGGGGTCTTTTCATACTTCACCCACACCGGCTGCATCGCCTTCACGAAAGCCGCACGATCGATCTGCGACGAAGCGACGATGGTCGCGCCGCCCTTGGTGACCGTCTTGCTCGCGTCGGCTTCGCGCGCGGTCCACAGCTTCTCGTAGTAAGGCACGGAGTCAGCCGCGGCCTTCTTGATGATCGTCTGTTCCTGCGGCGTGAGCGTGTCCCAGATCTTCTTGGAGAACACCAGCACTTCCGGCGTCATCGAATGCTGGGTTTCGGAGTACACCGGCGCGACTTCGAAGTGCTTGGTTTCTTCGTACGACGGAATGTTGTTTTCCGCAGCGTCGACCAGACCGGTCTTCAGGCCCGTATAGACTTCGGCGAACGGCATCGGGGTCGGCGTGCCGCCCATTGCCTTGATTTCGTCGACCATCAGGTCCGAAGGCTGAACGCGCACCTTCAGGCCCTTCATGTCAGCCGGCGAATGGATCGGCTTCTTCGTGTAGATGGAACGTGCGCCGCTCTCGTAGAACGTCAGCGCGATCATGCCCTTCGCCGCGAACGCGTCGAGAATCTTCTGGCCTTCCGGGCCGTACATTACCTTGCGGAAATGGTCGATGTCGCGGAACAGGAACGGCAGCGACGGGATCATCGATTCAGGAACGATTTCGTTGAACGCGGCACCGTTGGCGCGCGCCATGTCCAGCGCACCGATGCGCACCTGGTCGATCGTGTCGTTTTCGGAACCCAGCGCGCTGTTGCCGAATACCTTCACGGAATCCTTGCCACCGGTTGCCTTGTTGATCTGTTCACCCATGTACTTCACGGCCATATTGGTCGGATAGGTGTCGCCATGCACGTCCGAAACGCGGAACACGCGCGCTTCAGCCGACACAGCGCTGAACGCCAGCGCGGCGGCCGCGACGATCATCGACACACGGGAATAGGCAAATTTATTGTTCATCGTGACATTCCTTGAAAAATTGACCATCCAATCGATTGCGGAGGGCCGCTTGCGGATGCGACATGGTTTTGATGCGTCTCCCGGCTCGGCGCCGCAGCCCCAAGGGCCAACGACCGCGTTGCCGTACTGGCCTGTACAACGTCCCCGGCACAGATGCTCAGTACTCCTGTCAGACCACTTCACTTCTGTTACCTCAGTGACCTGGGCGTCATCTCGCGGACCTTCGGTCGCGCTCAGAAGCCGCCTCGTTTCCTGCAATCCCAAAATTCAAAGAAAGGAATTTGTTTGGGCTTATATGTTGTACGACGACATACGAAGAAGTCTATAAAACGCTGTTTAAATTGTACAGACAGTATTTACCCGCAGAATCGGCCGATGCGTGCCCGCCAAGCCCCGCGCCGCTTGGGGGGAGAAATGGGGGAGATATCGACGGCGAATCGCAGCGCTCGGTTTTTTCGTGGAAAGTCATCGCCGACCGTGGTCTATACGCCACAGTGTTGTACGACGAGTGATGAATTAATTAGCAATCTGAAAGCAAAGCGCCGGGCAAAACCTCTGCCCGGCGTTCATTGCGTACAAGCTACCTTACAGCACGCCTGCGAATTCGGGCTCCGGCAAGCCGGTTACATCGGGACGCAACGCGAACAGATGGCCGTCGTGCTCGCTCGCGCCCGCGCCGGGGCGAATCGAGGTGACAAACAGCGTATCCAGATCGCGCCCGCCGAACGCGCACATCGCGGGCTTGGTGGGCGGCACCGGCACTTGCCGGTCGAGCTTGCCGTGCGGCGTGAAGCGCAGCAGCAGGCCCGCGTCGTTCGCGCAGATCCAGTAGCAGCCGTCGGCGTCCACCGCCGCGCCGTCGGGACGGCCCGCGTGATGATGCAGATCGGCGAACACGCGCCGATTGCGCGGCTCGCCCGACTCGATGTCGTAGTCGAACGCCCAGATCAGCCGGCGCAACGGATGCGAGTCCGACAGATACATGGTCGTGCCGTCCGGCGACCAGCCGAGGCCGTTCTGCGTGATCAGCGCGTCGACCACCGGTGCCGACAACACGCCTTGCGCATCGAAGCGGTACAGCGCGCCGGCCGGGTTGGCCGCCGCCATGTTC
Organism: Paraburkholderia sp. RL18-085-BIA-A; assembly: GCF_046027075.1. Lineage (NCBI taxonomy): Bacteria > Pseudomonadati > Pseudomonadota > Betaproteobacteria > Burkholderiales > Burkholderiaceae > Paraburkholderia > Paraburkholderia sp. RL18-085-BIA-A. Next base: position 109,756 of record NZ_JARESU010000008.1, read on the forward strand.
TGCACCATCGTGCCGGACCAGAAGCGGCCTTGCCGGTCGCAACGGCCGTCGTTAAAGCGCATGCCCTCGGCACCGAACTCCGGCGCGGCGAGCTTGCGCATGCTTGCCGCGAGCGGTCCGCCGCTGCCGGCTTGCGCCGCTTCGCTCAGCGTGATCGCGAAGAGTCCGGTGTCACAGCCGCCCAGCACCGTGCCGTGACGGTCGAACGCGATGCAGGCGACCTGCTCCGCCAACACCCATTCCGAGCGTTCGCCCGACTCGACCCGCAGCCGCACGATCTTCCGCGCCGGGATGTCCACCCAGTAGAGCGCCTGTTCCGCCGCTCGCCAGACCGGGCTTTCACCGACTAACGCCGGCGCCTGCCCCGCTCCTTCGAGCCGTTCCACGCGCGGATTCTGCGGGGCGCTCACCGTTTCGGCTCCATCGGACCGGCGAGCACGAATGGGCCGCCCTGGAACAGTTGGGTCGGATCGTCGAAGTTCGCGTCGGGGGCGCCGGCCGGGAACAGGTGCTCGAATTTCGCCGAGCTGTCCTGCGGACGGAAGCCGAGGAACGCCGCCTTCGTGTTGTCCACCCACGAGATACGGTTGTTCGACACGCCGTAGACGATCGCGTGGCCGACGCGGTTGGTCAGCAGCGAGCAGCGCACCAGTTCGATGAAGTCGCGGTAGCTCAGATAGGTGACAAGCATGCGCGGGTTCTTCGGCTGCTCGAACGACGAGCCGATTCGCAGGCACACCGTCTCCAGCCCGAAGCGGTCGAAGTAATAGCGCGATAGCGATTCGCCGAAGCACTTGGTCACGCCATACAGACTATCGGGACGCAGCGGCGCGTCGACATCGACCACCGAAGTCACCGGATGGAAACCCACCGCGTGATTTGAGCTGGCGTAGATGATGCGCTTCACGCCCTGCTTCTGCGCCGCCGAGTACAGGTTGTACAGGCCGCGGATATTCGCTTCGAGCAGGTCTTCGAACGGCGCTTCGACGGAAATGCCGCCGAGATGGATCACCGCGTCCACGCCTTCGAGCAACGCGTGCACCGCAGCTTCGTCGGCGAGATCGACGACGGACGCTTCTTCATGGGCCGCCACTTCGCCGAGCGGCGCGATATCGGTCACGCGCACGACATCGGCCCATGCGGCGAGCGCGCCGCGCAACTGTTTGCCGAGGTTGCCCGCGGCGCCCGTCAGCAGCAGACGGCGGAAAGGTTTTTGTGCCGCAAGGCGGTCAGGATTCGAGTCAGTCATGTCTTTCTGTTATGTGATTGCAATCGGATCAGCTTGGGGCAACGGGCAAACCGCGCCGCCGGGAATCAGGTCACCGGCGCCGGGTTGAACAGCGTCAACGCGTTGTGCAGCTTGAGCTTTTCCGCGCAAGTCTGTTTGCGCCCGCTGGCGACGTCGAGCATCAGGCGGAACAACTCCCAGCCCACCTCTTCGATCGACGCCGCGCCGGTGGCGATCGTGCCGGCGTTGATGTCCATCAGATCATGCCAGCGGCGCGCGAGATCCGAGCGCGTCGCGACCTTGATGACGGGCACTTCGGCGAGGCTATACGGCGTGCCGCGGCCGGTGGTGAACACGTGCAGGTTGATGCCCGCGGCGAGTTGCAGCGTGCCGCAGATGAAATCGCTCGCCGGCGTGGCCGCGTAGATCAAGCCCTTCTGGCGCACCTTTTCACCGGGCGACAGAACCCCGGAGATCGCCGAATTGCCCGACTTGATAATCGAGCCCATCGCCTTTTCGACGATGTTCGACAGACCGCCCTTCTTGTTGCCCGGCGTGGTGTTCGCACTGCGGTCAGCGCCGCCGCGCTTCAGATAATCGTCGTACCACTGCATTTCCCGGATGATCGCCGCGGCGACGTCCGCGTTGGCCGCGCGCGCCGTCAGCTGATCGACGCCGTCGCGCACTTCCGTGACTTCCGAGAACATCACCGTCGCGCCGGCGCGCACCAACAGGTCGGTGGCGAAACCCACGGCGGGGTTCGCGGTCAGTCCGGAGAACGCGTCGCTGCCGCCGCATTGCACGCCGATTACGAGATCCGACGCCGGGCAGGTTTCGCGGCGACGGTTGTTCAGGCGCCTCAGATGGCCTTCGGCGGTTCGCATGATCGATTCGATCATCGACTGGAAGCCGACGTGCGCCTCGTCCTGCAGCACCACCACGTCGCCATTCTGGTCGGCGGCGACCTCGCCGATGTCCGCGACTTCGCCGACATTCGCAGCTGCCGCGATCGGAATCGTGCCGGGCGGCATCAGGCGCTCGGGCTGGAGCTTCTCGCAGCCGAGGCTGACCATCATCACTTCGCCGCCGAAGTTCGGATTCAGGGCGATGTTGCGCACGGTGCGAATCGGTACCATCGCGTCGGGCGCGTCGATCGCGACGCCGCAGCCGTACGTGTGACCGAGGCCCACCACGTCGTCGACATTCGGGTAGTTCCGCAGCAGCTCGGCCTTGATGCGAGTAACCGCGTGCTCGACCACGTCGGCCACGCATTGCACGGTGGTCGTGATCGCGAGAATGTTGCGCGAGCCGACCGAGCCGTCCGCATTGCGGTAGCCCTCGAACGTGTAGCCTTCCAGCGGCGGCATCTCCGGCGCCTTGATCGTGGCGATCGGCAGGTCTTCGAGTCCCGGGGGACTGGGCATGCGGATCACGTGTTCGTTGATCCAGCTGCCCTTGGGCAGCGCCTTGAGCGCGTAGCCGATCACCACGTTATAGCGGATGACCTCGTCGCCTTCGGCCAGATCGGCGAGCGCGACCTTGTGCCCTTGCGGTACGCGCTCGCGCAGCGCCAGGCCATCGGGGAAAACGGCGCCCTCACCCAGACCGCCGTCGTTGACGACGATCGCGACATTGTCATTGGGGTGAACGCGAATGTAGAGCGGAGATTGTTCCATTGCATCGATCCTTTTGGCCTTGTACGCCTGCTGCGCCAGCGATTCATACGTCATCCTACAACATGAAAGTTGGCGAGGATGTTCCGTATTTACCCTATGACAACCATTATGCCGCGAAAACCCCGTTGAGTTAGCCGTTTTGTTGTTGTACGATGACGTATAAGAAATCTCCATTTCGATGGAATCTCTAACTAATCGACTCAAACCGACGCCCGGATACTCATCATGACGACACCGCAGGAACTGAAGCAGATCGTTTCGGAAGGTCTTCTGTCCTTCCCCGTTACCGACTTTGACGCACAAGGCGATTTCCGCGCCGACACGTATGCGGAACGTCTCGAATGGCTCGCGCCGTACGGCGCTTCGGCGCTGTTCGTCGCCGGCGGCACGGGCGAATTCTTCTCGCTGACGCACGACGACTATTCGAATGTCGTGCGCACCGCAACCGAAGTCTGCAAAGGCAAGGTGCCGATCCTGGCCGGCGCCGGCGGCCCGACCCGCGTCGCGATCGCGTATGCGAAGGAAGCCGAGCGCCACGGCGCGAACGGCATTCTGCTGATGCCGCACTACCTGACGGAAGCCTGCCAGGAAGGTATCGCCGCGCACGCTGAAGAAGTCTGCAAGGCCGTGCCGAACATGGGCGTGATCATTTACAACCGCGCGAACTCGAAGCTGAACGCCGACATGCTCGAAGGTCTGGCGGAGCGCTGCCCGAACCTGATCGGCTTCAAGGACGGTGTGGGCGAGATCGAAAACATGGTGACGATCCGCCGCCGTCTGGGCGACCGTTTCTCCTACCTCGGCGGCCTGCCGACCGCGGAAGTCTACGCCGCGGCCTACAAGGCGCTGGGCGTACCGGTGTACTCGTCGGCGGTGTTCAACTTCATTCCGAAGACCGCGATGGACTTCTACCGCGCAATCGCCGCGGACGACCACGCAACGGTCGGCAAGCTGATCGACGAATTCTTCCTGCCGTACCTGAAGATCCGCAACCGCCGCGCAGGCTACGCGGTCAGCATCGTGAAGGCAGGTGCAAAGCTGGTCGGCCATAGCGCCGGCCCGGTGCGCGCGCCCCTGACCGACCTGACCGGCGAAGAGATGGAGCAGCTCGACGCGCTCATCAAGAAGCTCGGACCGCAGTAATTCGCCGGCGCAACTGCCGGGATGAACATCCGGCAGACACATGCGAAAAGGCCGCACGGACGGCCACGCAACGAGCGCCCGGGACGGCAACGTCGCCGGGCGTTTTTTGTAGCGCGACAGGCGTTGCATGCCGGCGCCCACAGCTTCACGCGAACGGAGCGCCGCGCGCGACGCTTCACGCGCAGCCGCACCGTCCTTAATCGGCCAACGTATCGACCAGGGCCAAGGCGCCGATTGCACCGCCCGGCCAGGGAGCCCACTCCCTTGCATAACAATTTCAGGAGATGACCATGGACATGAGCCGCACGGCGAATCCCGCCGACGCCGCCACGCGCACCAAAGTCCGCTACGCGATCCTGCTGCTGATCTTTCTGATCACCACGCTCAATTACGCGGACCGCGCGACGCTCTCGGTGACCGGCTCGGCGATGCGCACCGCGTTCAGCTTCGACGCGATCCGCATGGGCTACATTTTCTCCGCGTTCAGCTGGGCCTACGTGCTGTCGCAACTGCCGGCCGGCTGGCTGCTGGACCGCTTCGGCGCGCGGCGCGTGTACGCGGCGAGCATTTTCCTGTGGTCTCTCTTCACGCTGCTGCAAAGCTCGATCGGCCTGCTTGGCAGCGCGGGCGCAGCCGTGGCCGCGCTGTTCGTGCTGCGTTTCGCGATGGGCGCGGCGGAATCGCCGGCGTTCCCGGCTAACGCCAAGGTGGTGGCGAGCTGGTTTCCGACCAACGAACGCGGCACCGCCTCGGCCATTTTCAATGCGGCGCAATATTTCGCCGCGGTCGTGTTCACGCCGCTGATGGCGTGGCTCACCCACGCGTTCGGCTGGCAGGCGGTCTACGTCGTGATGGGCGCGATCGGGCTCGTGCTCGCGCTCACGTGGCTGAAGGTGATGAAGAATCCCGCCGACCACCCGCGCGTCTCGCGCGCCGAACTGGAGTACATCCAGAACGGCGGCGGCGTCGTCACCGGCCACCATGGCAACGAGAATGCGCGCTCGAACGCGATCGAAAACGCCGGCGGCTGGTCGCTGGTGCGTCAACTGCTCGGTAACCGCATGCTGCTCGGGGTCTATCTCGCGCAGTACTGCATCAACGTGCTGACCTACTTCTTCCTGACCTGGTTTCCGATCTACCTCGTGCAGGCGCGCGGCATGACGATCCTGCAAGCGGGCCTCGTGGCGTCGCTGCCGGCGATCTGCGGCTTCTCGGGCGGCGTGCTCGGCGGCGTGCTGTCGGACGGGCTGATCCGGCGCGGCTGTTCGCTGACGGTCGCGCGCAAGGTGCCGATCGTCGGCGGCATGCTGTTGTCGGTGAGCATCATCGGCTGCAACTACGTGTCGACCGACTGGATCGTGGTCGCGCTGATGTCGCTCGCGTTCTTCGGCAAAGGCATCGGCGCGCTCGGCTGGGCGGTCGTCGCCGATACGTCGCCGAAGGAAGCGCTCGGCCTGTCGGGCGCGATCTTCAACATGTTCGGCAACGTGGCCGGCATCGTCACGCCGATCGTGATCGGCTACCTGGTCGCGCGCACCGGCTCGTTCAACGGCGCGCTGGTGTTCGTCGGCGCGAACGCGCTGCTCACGGTGTTCAGCTACCTCGTGATCGTCAAGGACATCAAGCGGGTCGAGCTGCGCCGGGCCTGATTCACGCGTGGTTATCGTACTTCCGGGGCGTCGGGGCGAGCACTGTCTTTGCTCCGCCTGGCGCCCCACGGCGCGCTTTTCCGCCATGCAAGGCGCGCGCGCCGAAAATGATCCGGCATTTATATAATCAGTCGTCAGACGACGGTATAATGAATTGCAGGGCGTATCTGCAACTATCTGATTCAAGGGGCGTTTTCGATGGCTACACCACTGGCATCCGCGGCACCGCCACGACGCGCTCGCAATCTTGCCGAGTTCGTCGTGAGTTACGTCACCGAGCAGATCGCGACCAACGCGCTGAAGCCGGGCGACAAACTGCCGACCGAATCACAACTGATGGTCACGCTGAGCGTGAGCCGCACGGTGATCCGCGAAGCGATTTCACGCCTGCAGGCAGGCAAGGTCATCGAGACGCGGCACGGCATCGGCAGCTTTGTGCTGGAGCCGCAGCGCGAAAAGCTGGGTATCGACATGGTGCCCGCCACGACGCTGCGCGACGTGCTGTCCATTCTCGAACTGCGTATCAGCCTCGAAACGGAGTGCGCGGGGCTCGCCGCGCAGCGCGCGAAGCCGGAAGACCTCGCACGCATGCGCGCCGCGCTCGACGCGATCGAAGCCACCCGCCACAACGGGCTGGATAGTGTCGACGCCGACTTGCAGTTCCATATCTCGGTCGCGCGCGCTACGGGCAACCGCTACTTCGTCGACATCCTCACGCAAATGGGCAGCGCGCTGATTCCGCGCAACCGGCTCGACTCGGCGGGCATTGCGCGCGCGGAGCCGGATGCATATCTGTCGCTCGTCAATCTCGAACACGAAAGCATTCTCGAAGCGATCACGCGGCATGACGCGGAAGGCGCGCGTGCGGCGATGCGCATGCATCTGTCCAATAGCCGTGAGCGCTTGCGGCGCGCAAACGAGACCGCCGACGCGAATAGCTGAAGCGGCGCGTTCAAGCTCGTGCTGCACGTACACAGCACGGAAAAAAATGGCCGGGGAAATTCCCCGGCCATTTTTTATTCCGCTTCCGCTCGCAGCCCGGTGATCATCTACCAAGGCCGCGAGCGCAACACCATCCTTAACCGCGCGTGATCTCGCCGTCGCGACGACGCCACAGCTCCAGCGGGTTGCTATCGGCCAGCGCTTCGGGCAGCAGATCCGCCGGGAAGTCCTGGTAGCACACCGGGCGCAGGAAGCGCTCGATCGACGTCGTGCCAACCGACGTCGCGCGGCTGTCGGACGTAGCCGGGAACGGGCCGCCATGCACCATCGCGTGCGACACCTCGACGCCCGTCGGGAAGCCGTTGACCAGAATGCGACCGGCCTTGCGCTCGAGAATCGGCACCAGCTTCTTCGCTGCGGCGATATCGGCGCTGTCCATCTGCAGCGTCGCGGTCAACTGGCCCGCAAAGTGCTCGGCAACCTTCAGCAGTTCCTGCTCGTCCTTGCAGCGCACGATGGTCGATACCGGGCCGAACACTTCGTCTTCCAGCGCGGGGTTCGCGAGGAATGTCAGCGCATCGGTCACGAACAGCGCCGCGCGCGCCTGCGTCGGGCCGGTTGCATCGACGCCGCGCGCCACTGCCTCGACGCCACGGGTCGCCGCCAGCTTGCTCTCGCCGTCCTGATACGCCGCGTGAATGCCGGCCGTCAGCATGGTCTGGGCCGGCTTGCCGCCCAGCGCTTCGGACGCCGTGGCGACAAAGCCCTTCAGCGCGTCGCTGTCGATCGCGATCGCGAGGCCCGGGTTGGTACAGAACTGGCCCGCGCCGAGCACGAGCGAATCGACAAAACCGCGCGCGATGCTGTCGCCACGTTGCGCCAGCGCGTTCGGCAGAATGAACACGGGGTTGATGCTGCTCATTTCCGCGTAGACCGGAATCGGCTCGGCGCGCGCCGCCGCGACCCGCATCAGCGACGTGCCGCCCGCGCGCGAACCGGTGAAGCCGACTGCCTTGATCGCCGGATGCGACACCAGCGCCTCGCCGACCAGATTGCCCGCGCCGACGATCAGCGAGAACACACCTTCAGGCAAGTCCATTTCCTGCGCGACTCGCTGGATCACCCGGCCGACCATTTCCGACGTGCCCAGGTGCGCGCGATGCGCCTTCACGACGACCGGGCAGCCCGCCGCGAGCGCCGCAGCCGTGTCGCCGCCCGCCACCGAAAACGCGAGCGGGAAGTTGCTGGCGCCGAACACCGCGACCGGGCCGAGCGCGATCTTCTGCATGCGCAGATCCGAGCGCGGCAGCGGCTTGCGCTCCGGCAGCGGCGAGTCGAGCGTCGCGGCGAGCCATTGGCCCGCGCGCACGACTTGCGCGAACAGTTTGAGCTGGCCGGTCGTGCGGCCGCGCTCGCCTTCCAGACGCGCCTTCGGCAGACCGGATTCCTGATGCGCGCGCTCGATCAGCGCGTCGCCCAGCGCGGTGATACCGTCGGCAATGCGTTCGAGAAATTCGGCGCGCACCGTGAGCGGCAATGCCCGGTACGGGTCGAACGCCTGTTGCGCCAGCTCGCACGCGCGCTCGACCTGAGCGACACCGCCGCTGCCGAAAACCGGCTCGGCGATCGCTGAACCCGTGGCGGGATTGAACGCGTGCAGTGGTTGTTCCTCGCCGCGCACTGCCTGGCGGCCGATCAGCATTTCGCCGGTAATAGACATATTCGCTTTCCTTGAAATGAACGTCCTAGATATAGGTCATCCTACAACATCAGGCACCCTGCACGCAACCTGAAACGCTTGCCTGGTGGGGAATTCGGGTTTACGTGGCCGTTACAATCAGGGAGCCTAGTGCTAATCTGGCACGAGACATACGACGACCTATAACATAGCGCATAGCCGTCGTCGCAACTCGCCCGATCCATTGCCGTTCGAGGAGATATCGCATGCCAGCCGTCACGCCTTACCAGGCCCTACCCAATCGTTTTCGCCGCGCCGTCTGCGGTGGTGAAACCCAGATCGGCTGCTGGGCGTCGCTCGCCAGCCCGATCGTCACCGAACTGCTGGGCGTTATCGGTTTCGACTGGATGCTGCTGGACGCCGAACACGCGCCCAACGACGTGCTCACGCTGATCCCCCAGCTGATGTCGCTCAAGGACAGTGCCAGCGCGCCGGTCGTCCGGCCGCCGGCCAACGACAGCGTGTTCATCAAACGGCTGCTCGATAGCGGCTTCTCGAATTTCCTCGTGCCGTTCATCGAAAGCGGCGACGATGCGGCCCGCGCGGTCGCCGCGACGCGCTACCCGCCGCAGGGCATTCGCGGCGTGTCGGTGAGCCATCGCGGCAACCGCTTTGCGACCGTGGGTGACTACTTCGAGCAAGCCAACGACAACGTCTGCGTGATCGTGCAGATCGAAAGCCGCAAGGCGGTCGATTCGATCGACGAGATTCTCGCGGTGGACGGCGTCGACGCGGTCTTCGTCGGCCCGTCGGATCTCGCGGCCGGCTACGGCCATCTCGGCAACCCGAACCATCCTGAAGTACAACGGGCGATCGCGCGCGTTTTCGAGCGCGCGCAGGCGGCCGGCAAATCGAGCGGCATTCTCGCCCCGGTGCAGGCCGACGCAGAGCGCTATCTGGCGATGGGCTGCCGCATCATCGCGGTCTGCGCGGACATGGGGCTCTTGAAAAACGCCGCGCAGACGGTTCAGAAACACTTCATGCAGAAACCGGCGGGCCAGGGCTGAATCTGGGTCTAACCCAGGAATAAGTCAGCCGCAAGCACGGCCGCCACGACATCTTCGGAGCATTCCATGCAAAAAGCAGGCTTTATCGGACTCGGCATCATGGGCAAGCCCATGGCCGCCAACCTTCTCAAGAACGGTGTCGCGCTGGCCGCGTTCACGCGCAGCGGCGTGCCCGACGAACTCACCCAGGCCGGCGCGCTCGCGTGCGACAGCCCCGCCGCCGTCGCCGCGCAGGCCGACGTGATCTTCATCATGGTGCCGGACACGCCGGACGTCGAACGCGTGCTGTTCGGCGAACAGGGACTGGCCAGCGCGCTGCGCGCCGGCCAAACGGTGGTCGACATGAGCTCGATCTCGCCGATGGCCACGCGCGAGTTCGCCGCGCGTGTGCGCGAGCGCGGCGCGGACTATCTGGACGCGCCGGTGTCGGGCGGTGAAGTGGGCGCCAAGGCCGGCTCGCTGACCATCATGGTGGGAGGCGAACCCGCGACCTTCGACAGCGTCAAGCCGCTATTCGACATGATGGGCAAAAACGTCACGCTGATCGGCGCGGTCGGCGCCGGCCAGGTGTGCAAGGTGGCCAATCAGGTGATCGTCGCCGCGACGATCGAAGCGGTCGGCGAAGCGCTGCTGCTCGCGTCCAAGGCCGGTGTCGATCCGGCGCGCGTGCGTGAAGCGCTGATGGGCGGCTTCGCGTCGTCGCGCATTCTCGAAGTGCACGGCGAGCGCATGACCAAACGCACCTTCGACCCGGGCTTCCGCATCGAGCTGCATCAGAAGGATCTGAACCTTGCGCTGTCCACCGCGCAAGCGCTGGGCGTTTCGCTGCCGAACACCGCCACTTGCCAGGCGCTGTTCAACGCGTGCGTGGCCCACGGCGGCAAGGCGTGGGATCACTCCGCGATGGTGCGTGCGCTCGAAGTGCTCGCCAATCACGAAATCGGCCAACAGCCGGCTTAAAGCCGCTCGCGTTCGCGCGTCTCGCCGCGCCGCCCGTTCCATCCAGATGGAGCCGGCACAGCGGCGTGTGCGTGCGCGCGCGGCCTGAACACATCTTCCCGACGACACCGTCACCGGCCTTTCCTTACAAATATTAAGGATCACTGATCTTGATGAAAGACGGCGCCGATGGGCCGTCGTCCCCGGCAGCACCCACGATTACTGACAACGCCCAATAAGGGCAAGGAGACATCCGTGACAAACCGGCATAACAATAACGGCAAGCGGACCGCATCGAGAACCCCGAACCCGACCGAACCGCACTCGGCCGGACGCCGCGCGTTTATCGTGCTGGCCGGCACGTCCGCCGGCGCGACCCTGCTTGGCGGGTTATCCGCGTGCGGCGGCTCGGTCAGCGAGCCGGACGCTCCCGCGCCGGTCTCGCCGCCGGTGGTGCAGGATCCGATCTGGGGCACCTCGGGCGCAGCGACGCAGATCATCGCGTCGCTGAAAAGCATCACCCAGTCGATGTTCCCCACACGCGACTACCTCGTCACCCAGTACGGAGCGCAGCCCTGCTCCGTGATCGCCGCGACCAATCCGTACACGGGCGCCGCATCGCTCGCGAGCCCCGGCTCGGAGCACACCAACGCCATCGGCTCGTTCGATTCGCGGCCCGCGTTTCTCGCCGCGATCCAGGCCTGCAACGCGGCGGGCGGCGGCCGCGTGATCGTGCCGTCCGGCACGTGGTACTGCGCCGGACCGATCGTGCTGTTGAGCAATGTGAACTTCCACCTCAGCGCGAACTGCACGATTTACTTCAGCCCGAATCCCGCCGACTACGCGAAGGACGGCCCCGTCGACTGCGGCGCCAACGGCAAGCTGTTCTTTAGCCGCTGGCAGGCCAACGACTGCCTGAACTTCGGCTCGCCGGTCTACGCGCGCAACCAGACCAACATCGCGCTGACCGGCGAAGACGCCACCTCGGTGCTCAACGGTCAGGCCATGACGCCGTTCACCGGCACGGGCAACACCGCCGCCTGCTGGTGGACCTTCAAGGGATCGAACGGGGCATACGGCTGCGTGAATTCGTCGACACCGTCGCAGGCTTACCTCAATCCGAACAACGTCGATCTGAAGACCGCCGCGCCGGCCATTTCCGACGCGCTCTACGCGCAGCTGACGAGCCCGACCACGCCGTGGCAGGAGGACCAGAACTACCTGCCCGCGCTATCCGAGGCGGGGGTTCCGATCGCCAAGCGGATCTTCGGTGTCGGGCATTACCTGCGGCCGTGCATGGTCGAATTCCTCGGCTGCACCAACGTGCTGATGGAGAACTACTGCACCAACAACACGCCGTTCTGGCAGCACCATCCGACCGATTGCAAGAACGTCGTGATTCGCGGCGTGACGACCAACAGCATCGGCCCGAACAACGACGGCTTCGATCCGGACGCGTGCGACAACGTGCTGTGCGACAGCGTGACCTTCAACACCGGCGACGATTGCATCGCGATCAAATCCGGCAAGGATCTCGACACGCAATACGGTCCCGCGCAGAACCACGTGATCCAGAACTGCACGATGAATAGCGGCCACGGCGGCATCACGCTCGGCAGCGAAATGGGCGGCGGCGTGCAGAACATCTACGCGCGCAACCTGCAGATGCTCAATCAGAACTGGGCGACCAATCCGCTGAACATCGCGATTCGCATCAAGACGAACATGAATCGCGGCGGCTTCGTGAAGAACTTCTATGTCGATACGGTCACGCTGCCCAACGGCGTCAGCCTGAAAGGCGCGGGCTACGGCAGCGCGTTGCTGAGCGGCAGTCCGATCAACGGCACCGTGCCGCTCGGCGTGGTCACGGCGACGGCGGCCAACCCGTCGGCGGCCCAGGGCGGGCTGATTACGTTCGACTGCGACTACCAGCCTGCCAACGATGCGATCCGGACCCGTCCGGCGGTGGTGCAGAACGTCAACATCTCGAACGTGCAGGCAAGCAACGTGACGGTCAATGGCGCGACGGGCTCGTGCTTCCAGGCGATCGTCGCACAGGGGCCGGTCGCTTTCGACTACAACGGCCCTACTCCGGCGCCGACCGTTCCGCCGATCACCGGCGTCACGATCTCGAACTGCAATCTTGGCACGGCCGTGTGCGCCGGACCGGCTAGCGCGAGCACGCCGGGACCGATCTACGCGTACAACGTCAACGGCATCAAGTTGAACAACGTCGTGATCGGCTCGACGACCTATAACACGACGGTCGTCGATCAGCGGTAAGCGCGAACCCGCCGGGGCGAAGGGCATTGTCCTTCGCCCCGCTTTCTTGTGCGCTGCAGTCCGTACGCACGGGGCTGCATTGAGCCGCACCGGGTCGCGAATCTGACTGGACAAGAGTAGCAGCCAAGAAACGACATCAGTTACCTCGAAGCGCAGCGCCGCTGACGAACGCTCAGATGGCATGCCTGTTTGTCGCAGCACCAGCCCGGCAATTCAAAAAAACATCTTTCAGACGGGAACAACTGCGCGAAGGCTTTCATGTGCCGCATGCACGGCATGCGAATCACCAGCATCGAGCGGCTTCAGGATCTTTTCCGATCGAATGGCGCGGTGATCGAAATGATCGAACTGCGTGCCGCTGGAGAACGGCAGCCGGTATTGAATCCGCTAGGCGAATGCATGGCACGCTCAAGACGGAACCGCTCTTGCGCAAGCCCGCCCACCTGCGCCAGGCGCGCCGCGATGGTCAGGCAGTCAGTGCGGATCCACAACAAGGAACGTCCGCATCAGTCATTAAAATGCAGAACGCCCGATGAAGTACATCGGGCGTTTTTTTACCACCACAAAGCTTTCAACCTATAGCAGGACAGGGCACCGCTCCGCTCGATCTAACCAAGCGGATCCACCATCGTTTACTTCGCGCCAACAGCCGCCGTACCCGTTGCCGTCCACTTCGGCTCGGGCATCTTGCCGGGGTTTTTCGCCAGCAGGCACACCACGACGGCGGCAATCAGGTCGAATACGGCCAGCACCACGAACAACGGGCTGTAACCGATCTGCGTGACCAGCACGCCGAACAGTGCCGTGAATGCCGCCGCGCCGAGATAGCCTGCCATGCCGCCCATACCCGTCGCAGTGGCGACTTCGTTCTTGCCGAACATATCGGACGTGATCGCGTACAACGCACCCGACAGCGTCTGGTGCGCGAAACCGCCGACGCACAGCAACGCCACCGCCATATACGGACTCGCCACCAGACCGACACACGCCGGTCCGATCATGAACAACGCGCCGACCACGAACACCATCTTGCGCGACGTGAACAGCGAGACCTTCGCGTACTTGTGGAACAGCGGGCTCAGATAACCGCCGAGCACGCAGCCGATGTCCGCGGCCAGAAACGGCATCCATGCAAACAGCGCGACTTCCTTCAGGTTCATATGACGCTCGGTCATCATGTAGAGCGGAATCCACGCGTTGAAGGTCTGCCAGGCCGGCTCGGACAGAATGCGCGGAATACCGATTGCCCAGAAGTCACGGCTGACCAGCATTGCGCGCCAGCTGCGCTTCGGTACGCCGGCGTCGCTATGCTTCGCTTCCTGCCCGCTGAGGATGTACTCGCGCTCCTGCTCGCCCAGCAGCTTCTGCTTGCGCGGATGCTTGTACAGCACCATCCACAGCACGCTCCAGACGATCCCCGCGACGCCGACGATCACGAACGCCAGTTGCCACTGCCCGCGCAACAGCGCCCAGACCACCAGCGGCGGCGCCAGCAATGCGCCGATCGACGAGCCGATGTTGAACCAGCCGATCGCCACCGAGCGTTCCTTGGCCGGAAACCATTCGCTCGTCGCCTTCACGCCAGCCGGAATGCCCGCCGCTTCGGCCAGGCCGAGCAAGCCGCGGAAAAACGCGAGGCTGCGCCAGCCCGTGGCCCACGCGGCCGCCGCGCACGCCAGCGACCAGGCGAGCGCGAACGCCGCAAAGCCGAGCTTGGTGCCGACGGTGTCGAGCACGAAGCCCGCGACCGGCTGCATGAACGCATAGCAAAGCTGCCATGCGACGACCACGTGAGCGTACTGCTCGGTGGTGATGTTGAGGTCCTTCATCAACGTCGGTGCAGCGACCGACAGCGTATTGCGCGCGAGGTAATTGATGATGAGCCCGGCCGCAACCAGACTGACCATCCACCAGCGGATACCCTTGATTCTCATGACTGTCTCCTCGTAATGCCGCGCCTGTCAGACCGGCCGTGCTGCTTGCGCGGCGGAACCGTCCGAACCTGCGTCGTCGCGCGAATAGTCGATACCGACAAAGCTGCCGCCCTGGAAGCGTTGACCCAACGCGTCGAGCGGATTCGGCCGCGCCAGGATCTCCGCGGCGTAGTCTTCGGAATTCTGGGTCGGCTGATAACCCAGACGCTCGGCGCCGCTGTTGTCCCACCAGCTGCGCGTGTTGGCCGACACACCCCAGATGGTCAGGAAGCCGACGTTTTCTGCTTCGACGCAGCGGTCGAGGAAGTGCATCAGGTCACGATGGCCGAACCAGGTGCTCAGGTGGCGCGGTTCGGTCGGCCGATCAAGGCAGCTGCCGATGCGCACGCACACACTCTCGATACCGTGCTTGTCCCAGTACATGCGCGCGAGCGCTTCGCCCCACACCTTGCTCAGCCCGTAGAAGCCGTCCGGGCGCAGCTCGCAGTCGAGCGCGAGCCGCTCGGTGAGCGGGTACATGCCGATCGCGTGATTCGAGCTGGCGAACACGATGCGCTTCACGCGTTGCCGGCGTGCGCCCTCGTACACCTCGACCAGGCCGCGCAGATTGTTCTCGATGATTTCCGGCAGCGGGCGCTCGACGCTCGTTCCCGCGAAGTGGATCAGCACGTCCACGCCTTCGAGCAGACGATCGACGACCGCCGGATCGCGCAGGTCGCCGTGCATCACGTCCTCGCCTTCGACGAGAGGTGTCAGGGCTTTCGAGCCGGCCGCCGA
Source organism: Paraburkholderia sp. RL18-085-BIA-A (assembly GCF_046027075.1). NCBI lineage: Bacteria > Pseudomonadati > Pseudomonadota > Betaproteobacteria > Burkholderiales > Burkholderiaceae > Paraburkholderia > Paraburkholderia sp. RL18-085-BIA-A. The sequence goes on from NZ_JARESU010000008.1 coordinate 125,072, forward strand.
ACGCAGCGGCGTGCCGCGCGCAATCATTGCAGCGCGCACGACGGAGCCGAGCTGGCCGCCTGCGCCACTCAGGGCAATCTTTTTCATAAGGGGGTTCCTTTACTGCGCCGCGCGCAATCGAACTGGGGGTACAGCTAGCGGTCGGGCGACGGCGGATGGCGCCTGCGTAACCTGCGTTAGTTGTACGATAACGTACTATCAACGATGCAAAAGCGGATTTCAACTCGGCATTTACCCTTGGTCCACCGTGAGCAAAAAACGCTTTTCTTTGCCAAACAGGTACATAGGTCTACCTTATTTATGTGATGTCGTATAACTAAAGGCTAAAGTTTTTCCCTGCGATGCCGTCATCCTCGCACCGCGCCGATCCCAGCCGCGGCAGCCGCCCGCAAGCACGCGTAGACTTGTCCCGCTGATGCACGCGTGAAACGGCTACGCCGCCATCGCCACCGTAGTCGCCGCTCGCCCCCCTTGGAGCCCGCTTCATTTCCAGTACAGCACGTCACGATGCCCAACACCAACCGCTCAGTGCAAGCCGTCGGCCTGCCGACCGAATCCGCCGTCGCGAGGCTGTACAACGCGCCGGATCTCGCCGACGCATATGCGGTCCGCCTGCCCGACAACGCGATCGACGACCCGGAATTGCTGGCGCGCTTTCTGTTCGCGCATCAGGCGGGCTGGGTGGCGAAACTGCTGGCATTGCGCGATGCGCTCGTCGCGCGCGTCGGGCTCAAGACGACGAAGCAGCTGCGCTCGCAAGGTTCGGGCGGCTCGCGTGAGCGCGTCGACATCTTCAGGATCTTCACGCGCAGCGCGCACGAAATCATTCTCGGCGAGAACGACAGTCATCTGGACTTCCGGGTGTCGGTGCTGCAGCAAACCCGTCATACGCGCGACGGCCGTTCGCGCTATCTGGTGCTGTCGACCGTCGTGCATTGCCATAACAGGCTCGGGCGTTTTTATATTCTCGCGATCGCGCCGTTCCACCGGCTGGTGGTGCGCTCGGCATTGCGGCGAGCGGCGCGCGTCGGCTGGCCGACTGCGTGAGCGGCGCGAGTATCCGGTGAACGAGTGCGGAGTTCGAGGCGCGCGCCTGGATGCATGGATCATGACGCGCGAGGTTTAGGACCAAGGTAAACGCGGTCGCGGTCGCGGATGCGGTCGCGGATGCGGGCGGCACGGCGCGGCCATCACCGCCCGCTCGCGCCGCCCGCCTCATTCGCGCTTGCACCCGGGCTAGCGCGCATCACCGCATCACGAGCCGATAAACTCCAGCAGGTCCGCATTCACCTTGTCGGCCTCGACCGTGCACATGCCGTGCTGGCCGCGCGGATATACCTTCAGCGTCGCGTTTTTCACGATCTTCGCGGTCTGCCGGCCCGCCGCGTCGATCGGCACGATCTGGTCATCGTCGCCGTGCAACACCAGGGTCGGCACGTCGATCTTCTTCAGATCTTCCGTGTAGTCCACTTCGGAGAACTGCTTGATGCAGTCGTACAGCCCCTTGATCGAGCCGGCCATGCCCTGCCGCCAGAACGAATCGATCACGCCCTGCGACACCTTCGCGTCCGGCCGGTTGTAGCCATAGAACGGCATCCCCAGGTCCTTGAAAAACTGCGAGCGATCGTCGACCACGCCCTTGCGGATGCCGTCGAACACGTCGATCGGCGTACCGTTCGGATTGTTGTCGGTCTTCACCATCAGCGGCGGCACCGCGCCGATCAGCACAGCCTTCGCGACGCGCTGCGTGCCATGCCGGCCGATGTAGTGCGCCACTTCGCCACCACCGGTCGAATGGCCGACCAGCGTGGCGTCCTTCAGATCGAGATGTTCGATCAGCGCGGCGAGATCGTCGGCGTAGGTGTCCATGTCGTTGCCGTCCCACGTTTGCTCGGACCTGCCGTGACCGCGGCGGTCATGCGCGATCACGCGAAAGCCCTTGCTGCCGAGGAACAGCATCTGCGCATCCCACGCGTCCGCGGTCAACGGCCAGCCGTGCGAGAACACGACCGGGCGCCCTTTGCCCCAGTCCTTGTAGAAAATTGCCGTACCGTCTTTCGTCTTGATCGTGCTCATCTGCTGACTCCTGGTGGATGAAGTCTGCCGTCGCCGGCAGGTGGATGAAGCTTGGCTCTCGAACATACGCGCGGCGCATGACAGGACGCCCGTTCAGGCACGGCCCAAGCTGCGCTGCATTTTCATGACGGATTCGCGGCGCGCGCCGCAGGTTTTGCTCACGGGCGCGTCGGCATGACTATTCGAAACGAATAACGGGGAATAACGACTTGATGGCTACGCGGCGTACGTGCCGCTCGAGCGTGAATCTGCCCGGCAACACGGCCAGTTGGCTTCGTGCATGGTAGAGGCTAACTCGTCCGATGGCTAGCCGGCGCGAGGGCGGAAGTCGGTTCGGACGGACGGATTGTCGGTTGACGACGAACACCGACCCGCCGCCGGCGCAGCCGCGCCAACCTGTGCGACTGACATGGCGAAGTCGAGCGACTCACAGGCAAGCCGCGTCGCTGCGAACCGGCGTGCCCGAAGGCGGTGAAGCGCGACGAAGCGTTGCGCGCCGCATTGCTGCAGCGCGGTTGATTGACGCAGTTTCAGCCCAGGCAGACCTGACGCACCCCGCAAGTCGATCATAAAAACTTGATACGCATCAATGCCTTGCGCCCGAAAAACTTAAAAGCCACGTAAAACAAGGCGGTTTTTTGACGCACGTCGCGTCGCAACAAAGAGCCCGCTCATCGCCTACGCTTGCGCCATCTGCTCGCCGCAGTGCGCACCGACACCGGTCGACGCGCGTAGTCCGCCCAGGCGGCCCTCACGCACAAAACGCTCATGAACTCCGCAATATCGGCATTCGATCTCGCCCGCATCCAGTTTGCGTTCACCGTCTCGTTTCACATCATGTTTCCGGCGCTCAGCATCGGCCTCGCCAGCTTCATCGCCGTCCTCGAATGGCGCTGGCTGAAAACCGGTAAGGCGTACTACAAAGATCTTTGCCTGTTCTGGTCGAAGATCTTCGCAGTCGCCTTCGGCATGGGCGTCGTCTCCGGCGTCGTGATGAGCTATGAGTTCGGCACCAACTGGTCGGGCTTCTCCAGTTTCGCGGGCCCCATCACCGGCCCCTTGCTGATGTACGAGGTGATGACCGCGTTCTTCCTCGAAGCGGGCTTCCTCGGCATCATGCTGTTCGGCTGGCAGCGCGTGAGTTCGCGCGCGCACTTCGGCGCCACGCTGATGGTGGCGCTCGGCACGCTGATTTCGACCTTCTGGATTCTCGCGTCCAATAGCTGGATGCAAACGCCGCAAGGCTTCAAGGTCGAGAACGGCCACGTCGTGCCGCTCGACTGGTTCAAGATCATCTTCAATCCGTCGTTCCCGTACCGGCTCGCGCATATGGCGATCGCCGCGTTCATCGTCGCGGGACTGGTGGTGGCGGCGGTCGGCGCATGGCATCTGCTGCGCGGACGGCGCGATCCGGCCGTGAAGAAGATGTTCTCGATGGCCCTCTGGCTGCTCTTGATCCTCACGCCGGTCCAGGCGTTCGTCGGCGATCAGCACGGTCTGAACACGCGCGAATATCAGCCGGCCAAGATCGCCGCGATCGAAGGTCTGTGGGACACCGAGAAAGGCGGCACCGCGCTGAACCTGTTCGGCATTCCCGACATGAAGGCGGAGACCACGCGCTACGCGGTGTCGGTTCCGCATCTGGGCAGCGTGATCCTCACGCATAGCTGGGATGGCGAAATTCGCGGCCTCAAGGAATTCCCGCCACAAGACCGCCCGAACTCGACGGTGGTGTTCTGGAGCTTTCGCATCATGGCCGGGCTCGGCATGCTGATGATCGCGATGTCGCTGCTTGCCTGGGCGCTGCGCCGCCGCGGACGTCTGTTCGAATCGAAGTGGTTCCAGCGTTTCGCGGTCGCGATGGGCCCGACCGGCTTCATCACGCTGCTGGCGGGCTGGGTCACGACCGAAGCGGGCCGCCAGCCGTGGGTCGTGTACGGCGTGATGCGCACTTCGCAGGCCGTGTCGCCGTTGACCACGCAGCAGGTCGGCATCTCGCTGATGGCCTTCGTGGTGGTCTACTTCCTTGTGTTCGGCACCGGCATCTACTACATGCTCAAGCTGATTCGCTCGGGTCCGGCGCTGCCGGGAGACACGCCGCACGGCGTGCCCCGCCACGAGCCGAACCAGACCGCACGCCGCCCACTGTCCGCCGCCGATCAGTTGATCGACGCCGCCTGAGCCCAACCCCAACCGCTTGCGAGAAAGAAAATGGATGTAACCGTCGTATGGGCCGCGATCATCGCGTTGGGCCTTTTCATGTACGTCGTGCTGGACGGCTTCGATCTGGGTATCGGCATCGTCTTCCCGTTCTTCCCCGACGAGAAGGAACGCGACCTGATGATGAACACTGTCGCGCCGGTGTGGGACGGCAACGAAACCTGGCTGGTGCTCGGCGGCGCCGCGCTGTTCGCGGTGTTTCCGCTGGTGTATTCGACCGTGCTGTCCGCGCTGTATCTGCCGCTGATCTTCATGCTGGTGTGCCTGATCTTTCGCGGCGTGTCGTTCGAGATCCGCGCCAAGGCCAATCGCACGAAGCATCTGTGGGATCTGGCGTTCATCGGCGGCTCGGCGGGGGCAACCTTCTTCCAGGGCATCGTGCTGGGCGCGTTCCTGCAAGGCATCCCGATGATCGACGGCAGCTATGGCGGCGGCGCCTTCGGCTGGCTCACGCCGTTCAGCCTGCTCACGGGCCTCGGGCTCGTCGTGACCTATGCGCTGCTCGGCTGCTGCTGGCTCGTGACGAAAACCGAAGGCGATCTGCAGCGCCGGCTGCATCGCGTGGTGTGGCCGCTCACGCTGGTGCTGCTCGGCTTCATCGCGATGGTCAGCCTGTGGGCCCCCTTGCAGGACCCGACGATCGCGCAACGCTGGTTCCATGACGGCATCTTCTACCGCTTGCTGCCGGTGCCGTTCCTCGTCGCGATCTGCGCGTTCTTCATGCATCGCGCGGTGCGTGAGCGCCATCACAACACGCCGTTCGCGCTCGCGCTGCTGCTGGTGCTGCTCGGCTACGCGGGGCTGCTGGTGAGCCTGTGGCCGTATGCGATTCCGTCGACCGTGACGCTGTGGGAAGCCGCCGCGCCACGCTCCAGCCAGACCTTCACGCTGGCCGGCGCAGCGGTGATTCTGCCGATCATCGTCGCCTATACGACGATGGGTTATTGGGTATTTCGAGGCAAGGTGCGTCATGGCGACCAACATCACTACCATTGAGCGGCGCGGCTTGCCCGACGTCCGTCACGCGTCCCCGGTGCAGGCGCGCAAACTGCCGGGCTGGCTATGGTTCATCGCGCTGTGGTGCTTCGGCGTCGCGTCGGCGGTGTCGCTCGGATTCGCGTTCAAGCTTCTGATGAATGCGACGTTGTTCGCGGTCAAATAGGCGCGGCCGAAGCGCGACCGGGCAGCGGCCGGAGCGGGCTTTCAGCCGGCGCGCATAAGCTGCGCAAAGCTGCCCGCACGGCTTCAAAAAAATGCCCGCGCGGCTCGTCTACGTAGCAAGCCGGAACCTATGCGCGGGGAGACCTGCCTTACACATGACGTGGCGCATCGAAGCAGCCGGCGAACGCAACGATAGAGCGTCACTCGCGCGGGCCGCCGCAAGGCGCGCCGCGCCGCCGCTCGGCGCAGCAAACGCGGGGTAGCCGGCCATGATGCGGTTCACGAGAACAGAAGTACAACGAGACCCTACTACGGCGGTAGTCCACAACGGGCAGGCCCGACTCGCGGAGACATCATGAAGTTTCTTGTAGCCGACGACCATGAACTGATCCGGCAAGGCGTCAAGGGCATGCTGCGCGGTTTCGATCCCGACGCGCAGTTCGACGAAGCCGATAGCTGGGAAACCCTCGCCACCGCCGCGCGGCCCGACGCCGATCACGATCTTGCGATCGTCGATCTGCATATGCCGGGCATGAGCGGCGCCTCTTCGCTCGAAGCGCTGTTGAAGGCGAATCCCGCGCTACCGGTGGTCGTGCTGTCCGCCGAGGAATCGCCGGACGAAATGCGCGCGGTGCTGGCCGCCGGCGCGCTCGGCTTCGTGCCGAAGCGGCAGCCCGCCAGCGTGATGCTCAAGGCGATCGAACTGGTGTTGTCCGGCGGCGCTTATGTGCCGATGGAAGCACTGAGCCTGCTGGGCTCGCGCGACACGCGGGCGGCGCCCGGCCATGGCGACGCAGCCACGGCCGGATTCGCCGGATTGCCGGGTCAGGACAGTGCCGGCCAGGGCGCAGGCGCGCTCACCGAATCCCTCACCGAACCCATTACGCAGGTGCCGTCGCTGCAGCCGCATCAGCAGCATCTGCTGGAAAATCTGTCGCCGCGTCAGCAGGACATCATGCGGCTCGTCCATCGCGGCTGGACCAACAAGATGATCGCGCGCGACCTGGGCGTCGCGGAAGGCACGGTCAAGGTGCATCTGTCGGTGATCTTCCGGGCGCTCGGCGTGCATAACCGGTCGACGGCGATCGCGGTGATCAATGGGTGGCTGGAGGCGGGGAAGACTTTGTAGGGTTCCTGCCGGGCTGTTGAGCGTCATACTGCCGCCCTCTCGCTGGATTCTTGCTGTCCCTCTTGCTGTCCCTCTTGCTGTCCCTCTTGCTGTCCCTCTTGCTGTCACTCTTGCTGTCACTCTTACGGCGCTCGCTGCCTGGCAGCGCTTGCCGCGCTTGTGCCCTTTGCAGCAAAAGAATGGCGACAGGCGGCCACGACGCCCAATGCTGCCGCCCACCACCTTTACTCGTGCGATTCGCTCCGCGACTGCGCCTGCGAGCCGCCCCCCGCGGCACGCGGCGCCCCACCCGCCGCGTCCCCTGTCGCGCGCGGCGTCGCGCCACTGCGCGCCTCATCGCCCGTGACGTCCTCACGCAACGCCGGCGTCCCCACCGCCCGTCCCTTGTCCAGCTCCGCCTGCTGCCACAGCATCTCCAGCGTGCGCCGCAATCGCGCGGGCGTCACCGGCTTGTGCAGCACCGGAATGCCCTGCAAGGCAAGCGCCGCCAACTCCGCCGACGCCATGTCGCCGGTAATCAGCAAGGTCACCACGTTGTCGTGCCCCGCGCGCGCGAGCACACCGCGCACAGCCGTCAGCGCCTGCGCGCCGGTCCGGTGATTTGCCAACTGGTAGTCGCACAGCACCGCATCCGGCACGAAGCCGTTTTCGAGTGCCGCGAGCGCCTGGGCCTCATCGCGCGCGCCTAGCACGCTGCAACCCCACCGCCCCAGCAGACTCGCGAGTCCTTCGAGAATCGACGGTTCGTCGTCGATGCAGAGCACGTGCCGCCCCTGCGCCGACGGACCGCCCGCCACCGCTTCGTTCAGGCTCGCGACGATTCCGCCGGGGTCGCCCGCCTGCACCGGAAAGCGGAACACGGACCCGCGGCCCGGCGCGGAGCGCAATTGCAGTTCGCCGCCGAGCATGTCGACCAGCCGTTTCACCGTCGGCAGCCCCAGGCCGTGACCCTGCCGCGCATCGCGTTGCGGATTGGCGACCTGATAGAACTCTTCGAAAATACGCCCGTGCTCTTCGGCCGGAATGCCGATGCCCGAATCGCGCACTTCGATGTAGCCGCCCGACACCCGTCCCGCGCGGCGAAAGCCCAGCCAGATCGCCCCTTCCTCGGTGTAGCGCACCGCGTTCGACAGCAGGTTGCTCAGCACGCGTTCGAGCAGCACCGGATCGTCGTAGACGACCATCGTGGTCGGCGCGATCCGCAGCGCGAGTCCCTTGGCCGCGGCCTGCGGGCGGTACTGACTGCCGACCCGCTCGAACAGTTCGGAAAGCCGGAAATGCAGGCGGATCACCTGGGTCACGCCGCTTTCGAGCCGCGCGAGATCGAGCACCTGGTTGAACAGCTGATTCAGCGCCTCGACGTTGTAGACGATGTGTTCGGCGGTTTTAGCGTGCTGCGCGGGCGTCGCCGCCGTGTCGTTGAGCGAGGCCGCGAGCAGGCCGATCGCGTGCAGCGGCTGACGCAAATCGTGGCTCGCGGCCGCAAAAAAACGCGTCTTCGCGAGACTCGCCTCTTCTGCGACGTCCTTTTGCGCCGCCAGCGATTGCGCCAGGTACTGCTGATCGACCCGCGCCTGCACGACCTGGCGGAACAGCTTGCGATAGCTCATCGCGTACACATTGATCGCGCAGAAGAAGAACGCGAGGACGATCGCGAGGATCGTGCGGTCGAACGTGTGCGAGCCGAAATGCAGCACGATCGACGGAAACAGCAGGAATGGGATCGCGGTGGAGAAGTTCAGGAGATCGAAACCGTTCGACATGAACACGCCGGCCGCGAGCGTGACCAGCATCACCGTATGCAGCAACGGCAAATCGGTTTGAGGACTCTGGAACGCGAACCACACCGCGAAGCCTGGCCCGCTGTACAACAGCACGCCGCGCAGCGCGTGCAGATAGATCCAGTCGCGCGGCGAGACCAGATGCGGATAGCGCCGGTTGAAGATCCACAGCGCGAGGCTGCCGCAATTGGCCGCCGCATAGAAGCTGAAGCACGCGACAAACAGCGGCGGCGACGGGATTCTCGGCCAATAGATCGCCACCAGCACCGCGATCGAAAACCAGTGCGAAAAGAAAGCGATCGGATCTTGCGCGTACAGCACGCGCACCAGATCTTCGTCGATGGCACGCTGGATCGGGTCGGCCCGCATCGCGCGGTCTCCTTGTCGGGCACGGCAATTTCGGTGAGGGGCGCGCAAGCCCGGCGCATCGGGCGCGTCCGGCGGCCCGGGCGGGACGAACCGCGCGTGGTGCGCGGCGGGACCGCATCCGGCGCGGCGTGATTGTGCAGCGGCGAAGCAACTCGCACGGGGCGGCGGTCCGGTTCAGCCGATGCCCTCTCATCAGACGAATAACCGCTCTCTCGTCAGAAGGTTTACCCGGCAGTTTACCCATCAGCTAACACTTAATCCATATAGGCGCGGGCGTCGCCACGAACCATACTGGATTCACGTTCCAGCGCGGCTTCAAGTTTCATCGTCGATGTACCGGCCCGCAGCCGAGGCTCACCGCGCTCCTTGCCTTACCCCCAGACGGAGGTTTTCATGGGCGCAGTTCAGGGCTACGAGTTCGTCCGCAATCTCGACGATGCGATCCTGCCCGACCTATGGCGCAGGCGTACCCGCTTGTCGGCCGACGAAATGGTGTCGATGGTCGAACTGGTGAAGCGGGCGCTGCGCACCTATCACCCGGTGGAATTGCAGGCGCTCGGCGAGGACAAGGAAGAACTGGTCGCCCAGTTCATCTACGCGAAAGTGCTGCGCCTCGCGCCGGGTCACACGGAAACCCACGCTTGCGCCGAGAGCGCGCCGTCCAACGGCTACGCGGTGTGCGCATATTTCCGCCGCTATCTGATCGACTGTCTGCGCAGCGCCGGCCATCAACGCAACGTGTCGATGGAAAACGAAGGCATGGCGCAGGAAATCGATCTGCATGCCCAGGCGCTGGAAGACCCGGTGCAAAGCGTGCTGCTGCAATACGGCCTCAACGAACAGCGCGTGCGGCTCGCGGCGCGCGCATTCATCGAAAGCCTCGACGAGCCCGAGCGCATCGTGCTGGCCGGCAGCCTCGGCTGGTGCTCGGAAGGCAAAGGCGGGCTGTCGGCGGTCGCGGCCCAGCATCGGGTGCCCTCCTATCACTATCGTGCGGTCAAGCTCGGCGTCACGATGAAAAAGACGGGCGGCGCCGAGGATTTTTCCAATACCAAGATCGGCCGCTGGCTCACGGACGTGCTCGGCATCGCGATCGACATCGACAATCGCGCGGCCATTCTGCTCGCGCTGAACCTGCTCGCCGCCGAATCGAGCGATAGCGAAATGAATGAAGCAGCGGCTTAAACGAACATGACGAAGCTGCCTCGCCTGCGCGCCTCGACGCACCGCTTCGCGACACGCCGTGCGAACGCCGCAGGGGCCGCGAGGAGTTCACGCGCCATTCACGGCGCGCTTTTTTTGTGACCGCGCACCGCCTACGATAAAAAAGCCGCCGCCGCGCACCGTCTTCCTTCCGAAGTCCGGCCTCCATTCCCCGCATTCGATTCCACACGAGGTGGTCCTGATGAACCGCTTATCGAGCGCCCCGACGGCGTTGCAAGCTCATTACGAGGTGGTCGTGGTGGGCTCGGGTTACGGTGGTGCGATTGCCGCGAGCCGCATGGCGCGCGCCGGCCGCAGCGTGTGCGTGCTCGAACGCGGGCGCGAATTCATGGCCGGCGAATTTCCGCGCACGCCGTTACAGGGCGCCACACAGATCCAGTACAACACCGCCGCCGCGCACATCGGCTCGCCGCTCGCGCTGATCGAAGTGCACGTGAACGAGGACGTGAACGCGGTGGTCGGCTGCGGCCTTGGCGGCACCTCGCTGATCAACGCGAACGTCGCGCTCGAAGCCGACCCGCGGCTATGGGACGACGCGCGCTGGCCGGCCGCGTTGCGCGCCGACAAGACGGGCCGCGATCGCGGCTATGCGCTGGCGCGCGCGATGCTGCAACCGTCGAGCGTGCCCGACGACTTTCCGGCGCTGCCGAAATTGCAGGCGCTCGAAAAATCCGCGCAGGCACTCGGCATGGCTGACCGCTTCAGCCGCCCGCCGATCACCGTCACCTTCGAGTCACGCACGAACGCCGCGGGTGTCGAGCAGAAGGCCTGCGTGGGTTGCGGCGATTGCAACTCCGGTTGCAACTACGACGCGAAAAATTCGACGCACATGAATTATCTGCCCGATGCTCTCGCGCACGGCGCGCAGATTTTCACGGGCGCCGCGGTGCATTCGGTGACGCGCGAGCCCGGCTCGCAGCAATGGAAGGTCGGCTTCCAGCTGGTGCAGCTCGGACGCGAAAGCTATGACGCACCCGATCTGTTCGTGAGCGCGGATATCGTCATCGTGTCGGCCGGCACGATCGGTTCGACGGCCTTGCTGCTGCGCTCGCGCAAGGAAGGGCTGAGCACCTCGGACATGCTCGGCCAGCATTTCACCGGCAATGGCGACGTGCTCGCCTTCGCGTACAACACCGACGACACGATCAATGGCGTCGGCTGGGGCTCGCACGAGCCAGGCGAGATTGCGCCGGTCGGGCCGACCATTACCGGCCTCATCGACAATCGCGGCACCCCTAACGTGACAGACGGCTACGTGATCGAAGAAGGCTCGCTCGCCGGGCCGGTCGGCGCGGCGCTGGTCGGCATGCTCGGCGGCGCTGCGCCGCTCGAAGGCGAAGACGTGGGCGGGCCGCGCTCGCTGCATGACCGGCTCGCCTACGACGCGCGCGTGATCGAGAGTTTGCTGCGCGGTCCGTATCACGGCGCGCTCAACCATACGCAGAGCTACCTGGTGATGGCGCACGACGACGAAAGCGGCCAGATCAGCGTCGACGACAAGGGCCGCGCGCGCATCGCGTGGGAGAACGCGGGCAAGCAGCCGATCTTTCAAACGGTCGAAGACGCGCTGAAGCAGGCGACCGTGCCGCTCGGCGGCAAATACATGCGCAATCCGATTTCCACCGATCTTCTCGGCAACCGGACCGTCACCGTGCATCCGCTCGGCGGCTGCGGAATGGGCGAGGATGCCGGACACGGCGTGGTCGATCATATGGGCCGCGTGTTCAGCGGCGTGGCAGGCGGTGCGGTGCACGAGGGCCTGTATGTGATGGACGGCGCGGTGATGCCGATGTCGCTCGGCGTCAATCCGCTCCTGACCATTTCCGCGATGGCCGAGCGCAATTGCGCACTGCTCGCGGCTTCGCATGGCTGGACGATCGACTATGCGTCCAAGGGCGCCGCTGTGCCACCGCCCGCGCAACAGATCGGCTTGCGCTTCACGGAGATGATGGTCGGCACTTACACGCCGGTCGTTCCAGGCAATGCGGGCGGCGCCGCCACGAGCCCGATCGAGTTCACGCTGACCGTCGAATCGGACGATCTGGCCGATATGATCGGCAATCCGCAACATCTCGCCCGCACCGCCGGCACGCTGACCTGCGCCGCTCTGTCCGCGCAACCGATGACGATCACCGAGGGCACGTTCAATCTGTTCGTCGTCGACGCATCGGACGTGGACGAGCGCGACATGAACTACCGGATGACGCTCAATGCCGTCGAGGGCAAGACGTACTATCTGAGCGGCCAGAAGATCATCACGCGTACGTCGCCGGTCAATCTGTGGGAACAGACCAATACGCTCTACGCCGAGTTTCGCGAGTCGCAACAGGCCGATGCGCCGGTGATCGGCAACGCGACGCTGATCATCACACCCGAAAACTTCCTCAAGCAGCAACGCACGCTTGAAGTTACCCATGCGCCCGATCTGAAGACGCGCCTCGAATGGACGCTGAAGTTCGGCAAGTTCTTCGCGGGCGTGCTGTTCGACGAATACGGCGGCGTGGCCGCGCCGCTGCAGTTCCTCGGCCCGAAGGCGGCGCCGCGTCTGAAGCGGTCGCTGCGCGCGCCGGTGCCGCAAATCGTTTTCTTCGACACGCCTGATGGAACCTCGCTGCGGCTCACCCGTTACGTCGACCCCGCCCGCAACGCGACGCGCCCCGTGCTGCTGATTCATGGCTCGGGCGTGTCGAGCCGCATCTTTTCCACCGACCTGATCGCGACCAACATGGTCGAATATCTGTGCGCGGCCGGCTACGATGTATGGCTCGTCGATCTGCGCGTCAGCATCGAAATGCCGAGCGTGCTGGTGCCGACCAATGTCGACAAGGTCGCTCGTGAGGACATCCCCGCCGCCGTCGCCAAGGTGCGCGAACTGACCGGCGCGCAGGAGATACAGGCGGTTGGTCACTGCCTGGGCGGGCTCGCGTTGAGCATGTCTTTGCTGTATGGACTCGAAGGCGTGCGCTCGGCGGTCATTTCGCAGGTGTCGACGCATCCGGTGCCGGGCACGCTGCAAAGGATCAAGGCCGGCCTGCATATCCCCGACATCATGCAGCATCTGAATGTGCGCGATCTGACCGCGTATACGCAGGACGCCTCGTGGCCGCAGAACCTGCTCGACGAAGCGCTGCGCCTCTATCCGATCGATGACGACGAGGGTTGCGGCAACCCGATCTGCCATCGCGCGACCTTTTTGTACGGCCTGCTCTATGAGCATGAAAAGCTGAACGAGACGCTGCATGCGAATCTGCAGGAATTGCTCGGCGTGCACGACGTCGAGGTCTTCAAACATCTGGCCGCGATGGTGCGCGCGGGCCGGGTCGTCGATGCCGAAGGCAGGGACGTTTATCTGACAGGCACGGACGGCATGAAGGGCCTGGAGGGCATGCGCCTGCCGATCGGGTTCATCCACGGCGATAGAAACGAAACCTATCTGCCGAAAAGCACCGAGCTGACTTTCGACATGCTCGTCAAGCACTTCCCCGAGCAACCCTACGAGCGGCATCTGATTCCGGGCTATGGACACATCGACTGTATTTTTGGCAAGGACGCGTCGGTGGATGTTTATCCGGTGATCGCGCGGTATCTGAACGCGCATTGACGTAGCGCCCTGCTCAATTCCGCACTCGGCCGCCGCCGCGCGACGAAGCTTCGCCGTGCCGCCGCGGGTTCTCCTCTGGCTCGCACTGCGGTATGGTTCACCCTGCGCAGCCACAGTGGCAACAACCGCCGCCCCGCGCATCATTGCCGATGCGCCGGCTTTTCATTCCGCTTTTATCCACTTCGCAGGATCACGCTGATTCCGATGAAATCCTTTTTTCTCTCCATGCTGAGCGCAGGGCTGCTGGGTGGCACCGTCGCCGCCGCGAACGTGCAGGCCGCCGAGCTTCACGTGATGAGTTCAGGTGGCTTCACCGCCGCGTATAAACTGCTCGGCCCGAAGTTCGCCGCGTCGACGGGCAACACGCTCGACACCATCCTCGGCCCGTCGATGGGCAACGCGCCCGAAGCCATTCCTCATCGGCTCGAACACGGCGAAGCCGCGGACGTGGTCATCATGGTCGGCTACGCACTCGACGATCTGATCAAGCAAGGCAAGGTCATTCCGGGCTCTCGCGTCGAACTCGCGGATTCGCGCATTGGCATGGCCGTGCGCGACGGTGCGCCAAAGCCGGATATCGGCTCGGTCGATGCGCTGAAGGAAACCCTGCTCCACGCGAAATCCATCGCTTACTCGGACAGCGCGAGCGGCGTCTATATCGAACGCGAGCTGTTCAAGCGGCTCGGCATCGAGGATCAGGTGAAGGCCAAGGCAAAGATGGTGCCGAAGATTCCCGTCGCGTCCGTGGTCGCCAACGGCGATTACCAGGTGGGCTTCCAGCAGGTCAGCGAGTTGCTGCCGGTGCAAGGCGCGACGTTCGTCGGCAAGATTCCTGAATCGGTGCAATCGGTCACGCGATACGCGGCGGGCATTCCTGTAGGCGCACAGCATCCGAAAGAGGCGAAGGCGCTTCTCGACTACCTTGCTTCGCCCGATGCACAAGCGGCTGTCAAGTCGACCGGGCTTGACACTGTCGCGACGCATTGAAGATTCGATCGGCGCGTGTCGGGGCACCCTGGGTGCGCCCGACACGCACCCGCAACGCTCAGAACAGCTTGCCCGGATTCAGAATGCCGCGCGGGTCCAGCGCATGCTTGATCGCGGCCATCGCCGCTAGCTCCGCTGGCGAACGCGAGATCGGCAGAAACTCGCGCTTGAGCAAGCCGATCCCGTGTTCCGCCGACACCGAGCCGTGCAACGGCCCGAGCATCTCATAGACGAACGCGTAGACCGCATGATGATCGACATCGGCGATCGAATGACCGTCAACGGTCACGTGCAGATTCGAATCGCCGATATGCCCGAAGAAATACGACGCGTTGCCCGGCCAGCGCCGATCGAGCGCCGCGCGGCAGCGGTCGACGAATGCGCCGATCTCGCCGATCGGCAAGCTCACGTCGAAGTTGATCGCATCGAGCCGCACCGGAAACTCCGCGGTGCATTCGCGAATCGCCCACAACGCGCGTGCATCGGCCACCGACTGCGCGATCACTGCATCGCGAATCGCGCCCGCTTCGAGCGCTTCGGTAAGCGCGGCTGAAAACTTTTCACCGCCGTCGCCCGCATCGAAGCTCGCGTGCTCGATCAGCGCATACAGCGGATGCTCGGCGGCGAACGGCGAACGCGCGCCGGTCAGCTTCACGCCGAAGTCGTAGAAGTCCGGCCACATGATCTCGAACGCGCCGATGTCGTTGCCAAAGCGCGTCGACAAACGGCGCAGCAGGTTCACCGCGGCGGCGTAGCCGTCGAGTGCGACGAGCGCCGTGTGACGCGCCGCGCGCTGCGGATGCAGGCGCAGCACCGCGCGTGTGATCACGCCGAGCGTGCCCTCGGAACCGATGAACCAGTGCTTCAGGTCATAGCCGGTGTTGTTCTTGACCATCTTGCCGAGCGAGCTCAGCACGTCGCCATTGGCGAGCACCACTTCGAGCCCGAGCACCTGATCGCGCGCGGTGCCTGACTGGATCACGCGATTGCCGCCCGCGTTGGTCGCGAGATTGCCGCCGATCTGGCACGAACCGCGCGCGCCGAGATCGAGCGCGAGTTCGAAGCCGGCTTCGGCGGCGGCTTCCTGCGCAGCTTGCAATGTGGTGCCGGCGCGTACCGTCAGCGTGGCCGACGCTGAGTCGACTTCTTCGACGCCGCTCAAGCGCTCCAGCGATAACGCGATGTCCATTGCCCGCGCGATCGCGCCGCCCGCGAGGCCGGTCATGCCGCCTTGCGGCACCACCGGCTGATGTGCCGCATGGCAAATCGCCAGTGCGCGCGAGACTTCTTCGGTGGTGCGCGGCAACAGCAGCGCAGCGGGACGCGTCGGGTCGTGACGCGTCCAGTCGGTCATCGCGCGTTCGCCGATCTGTTCGCCGGTGCGCACCGAATCGTCGCCGAGCGCGGCGCGCAATACGTCGAGTGTTGATGCGAGCGGCGCGACGGCGTTTCCGTCAACGCATGCCTCGCCATTTGTCCTACCGTGATCTGTCATGCAGTGGTCCCTTGCGTGCCTTGAGCCGCGTGCTTCTTCCGATAGCCCATCGAATCGTTGATGCGCCCGAGAATATAGTCACCCGCGGCGACCGGCTGATATTTGAGGTCGGCGTCGCTCGTGCCGAGTTCGCGCGGATCGACCATCGCGCCGTAAGTCGGATCATAGAACGTCGCGATCGAATAGCGCTCGCGTCCCGACGCATTGATCACGCGATGCAGCGTGGAACGAAACCGGTCATTGGTCCAGCGGGCGAGCAGATCGCCGACGTTGACGACGAAGCTGCCCTCGATGGGCGGCGCATCCACCCACGTGTCGTTGGCGATCTCCCGCACCTGCAGCCCGCCCACCTGATCCTGCCACAGCAACGTGATGCAGCCGTAGTCGGTATGCGGCGCTACGCCGAACTGATCCTGGTCAGATTGGGGCGGCTGCGGCGGATAGTAGACCATCTGCGTGCGCTGCATCCGTTTCGTATAGCGCGGCGCGAAGAAGTGTTCGTCGACGCCGAGGCTCAGCGCCACCGCGCGCAGCAGATCCGCGCCGCACACCGCGACCGCGTCATAGTAGCCATACAGCGCGGGACGCAGTTCCGGCATGAAGTCCGGCCAGTTGTTCGGCCCGCGCAGCGCCTGGCCCGCGAGCACGTCCGGATCGTCTTCGGGCAGTTCGAGCCCGATGCTGAAGAACTCCTTGTAGTCGGGCCGTTTCGCCTGGTACATGGTCGCATCGCCGAGCGCGTTGAAACCGCGATGCCGCTGATTGACCGCCGCGCGCCGCTTGGTCTCCACCGGGAACGCGAAGAACTTGCGCGCCGCTTCGGCGGCGGCATCGATCGACGCTTGCGGTACACCATGGTTGATGATGTAGAAGAAGCCGATCGTCGTGCACGCTTCGCGAATTTCCTGTGCCGCGCGACGTAAAGCGTGCGGGTCTCCCGCGCGCACGCCGGCGAAGTCGATGATCGGAATGCGGGTCACGGGCATGGCGTTGCTCCCTGAAGGGCGGTTGAATCGAACGACAACGAACGACAACAATCGACTGACGAAAGCGGCGCGTGCGTCGTGGTGACGGCATCACGCGCAGGACCACATCGATCCTTCACGCGCTGCGTGCATTGCCGTTGTATATACCGCCAAAAGCACACCTGCAAGTTGCTTTTCGGCCCTTCACATAAGGACTTTTCTCTAGCTGCACGTTTATTTTTTTCACGCGAAAAACGCGGTATATACTGCCTCGCATGACTCGCGCCGAACCCGTCGAACGCACGGCTTTCGCACAGCACCGCTTTGCCAACCGGAGAATCCCATGAGCATCCTTGCAGGCTGGAAGTGTCGTCTGGTCATGCTGACGTTGTGCGCGGCAAGCTTCGCCGCTCACGCGGACGACCAGCTCGCCAAAGTGAAGAAGGCCGGCGAACTGGTGGTCGGCACCGAGATGCAGTTCGCGCCGTTCGACTTCCTCGAAAACGGTCAGCAGGCGGGCTTCAACAAGGACCTGTTCGCCGAGGTCGGCAAGGAAATGGGCGTGAAGGTGCGCTTCATCGACCTGCCGTGGCCGAGTGTGCTGCCGGGTCTCGAAGCGGGCAAGTTCGACATGGTGGGCGGCCCGTTGACGGTCACGAAGGCGCGCATGGACCGCTACACGTACACACTGCCGGTCGCGGACGCCACCGACGCGCTGCTCAAACGCGCGAACGACTCGTCGGTCAAGCAGTCGTCGGATATCGCGGGCAAGACGGTCGGCGCGGGCAAGGGCTCGGCGCAGCTCGACCAGTTGAAGACCTACGTCGCCACGCTGCCGAAGCCGCCTGAAATCCGCGAATACGTCGACAACAATCAGGCTTATGCCGATCTCGCCGCCGGCCGCATCGCCGCCGTCGCGAACTCGATGACCAATATCGCGTATGTGGCCAAGCAGCGTCCGGAGACGTTCGCGGTGGTGCAGCCGCCGTTCGGCGCGAAGGTGTACTTCGCTTACGCGCTGCGCAAGGACGCGGATAGCAAGCCGCTCGCCGACGCGTTCAACGCCGCGCTCGTCAAGATGCACAACGACGGGCGCCTCGCGGCTTTGCAGAAAAAATGGTTCGGCGTCGCAATGGACGCGCCGACCACGATGCCCACGCCGAACTATTGATCGCGGCATGCATCGACCGGCCTGAGGTTTCGATGCAGGTGTTTTGACGTACGCGATGCGCTCCGCCGCGAACCGCATCGCCGTCTTCCGTTCCAGCGAGTGCGCCGCTTATGTTCAGCACGACCGTCTTCCTCCAGGGTTTGCCGCTGTTGCTGCACGCGGCGCTCGCCACCATCGGCATTTCGCTGACGGGGCTCGTGATCGGCTTCTTCGTCGCGATCGCCGTGTGCGCGGCACGGCTCTCGCCGAAGCGCGCGGCGCGTATGATCGGCGGCGCTTACGTGTTCTTCTTTCGCGGCGTGCCGATGCTGGTGCAGTTGCTGCTGGTGTACTACCTGCTGCCGTTCGCGGGCATCAATGTGTCACCGGTGGTGGCGGCGATCAGCGCGGTGTCGCTGTGCTCGGCGTCGTATATCGCCGAGATTCTGCGCGGCGGTTTTCTCAGCATTCCGCCGGGCCATCTCGAAGCCGCGCGCATGCTCGGCCTTTCACCGTTCGACATGCTGCGGCGCATTCTGGTGCCGCAAGCCTTCCGCTTGACGCTGCCGTCGCTCGTCAACGAAATGGTGCTGCTCATCAAGGCTTCTTCGTTGATCTCGGTGGTCGGCGTGGCCGAGTTGACGCGCACCGCGCAGAATATCGCGGCCAGCACGTACCGGCCGCTTGAAGCGTATCTCGCGGCGGGGTTGATCTACTTCGTGATCTGCGGTGCACTCGCGCTCCTCGCGCACGCCGCCGAATATCGTTTGCAGCACGCCTGACCGACCTGAGCCCACGCCATGCAGACGCTCGACCCCACCGTCATCACGCACAACCTGCAGCCGATCGCCGCCGGCCTCGCGACGACGCTCGGCACATGGGCCGCGGGCGTCGCGATCGGCCTCCTGATCGGCTTTCTGATCGCCGTGCTGCAACTCTTTTGCGGACGCTGGGTCCGGGGCCTGCTGCGCGTCTATATCGAACTGTTTCGCGGCACGCCATTTCTCGTGCAACTGTTTCTGCTGTACTACGGCGGCCCGTCCATCGGCCTCACGCTCGAACCGATGACAGCTGGCGTGCTCGGTCTGGGCCTCTACGGCAGCGCCTATTTCGCCGAAGCATTCCGCTCCGGCTTCCAGTCCGTGCCGCCGGGGCATCTCGAAGCGGCGTCGTGTCTCGGGCTCACGCGCTGGCAAGCCGTGCTGCGCATCCAGGTGCCGCAAATGCTCGTGCTGATCGTGCCCGCGCTGACCAATCTGATCATCGTGCTGAGCAAGGAAACCGCAGTGCTGTCCATCGTCACCGTGCCCGAGCTGACATTCGTGCTGACCGGCATCGGCTCGGCCACCTTCGCTTTTGTCGAAACGCTGCTGGTGCTGTGCGTGTGCTATCTCGCGCTGGTCGAACTGACCTCGCGCGCGGGCATGTGGGCCGAGACCCGCATCGCACGCTTCATGGCATGAATCCGGAGCCTTTATGAATGCCATCGCCGACATGCCCTCCTCCGCGTCCACCAGCGGCATCGCCACGCCGCCCGGCGCGCCGCTGATCGAAGTGCGCGATCTGCGCAAGCGCTTTGGCGAAGTCGACGTGCTGCGCGGCGTCGATCTGGAGATCGCGCGTTCCGAGGTCGTGTGCATCATCGGTCCGTCCGGCTCGGGCAAGAGCACGCTGCTGCGCTGCCTCGCCGCGCTCGAAACCTACGATCAGGGCGACGTGCGCATCGAAGGCGAACTGCTCGGCTATAGCGAGCGCAACGGCAAACGGGTGCGCGCGTCGCAGGCGCAGATCAATCGCGTGCGCCGCAATGTCGGCATGGTGTTCCAGCAGTTCAACCTGTGGCCGCACATGAGCGCCCTAGGCAACGTGATGGAAGCGTTGCTGCGCGTGCGGCACGTGTCGCGCGACGAAGCGCGCCGCCGCGCCAACGCGATGCTCGAAACGGTCGGCCTCGCGCACAAGGGCGATGCGTATCCGGCCAAACTGTCGGGCGGCCAGCAACAACGTGTGGCGATTGCGCGGGCGCTTGCGATGGAGCCGCACATCATGCTGTTCGACGAGCCGACCTCGGCGCTCGATCCGGAACTGGTCGGCGAAGTGCTGCAGGTGATGAAGCAACTCGCGCGCGACGGCATGACGATGGCCGTGGTCACGCACGAAATGGGCTTTGCCGCGCAGGTCGCGGACAAGGTGATGTTCATCGATCAGGGCCGCATCGCCGTGCAGGGCAAACCGCGCGAGGTCTTTCACGACGCCGGGAAGCCGCGCTTGCGGCAGTTCCTGCAAAACTACTTCGACCGCAACGCGTTCTGGACGCGCGATGCCGGCGACGCGCCGCCGCTATGAACGCACACCGATTTCCGCCTTCGTCGCGCGAACGGTAGCGAGCGCCGCCCATGACCTCCCCGGTTCGCAGCAAGGCTCACGACAAGCCGTCTCCCGCCGCGGCGATGAAGACCGCGCGCGCCGCCGTCGACGTGCCCGCCGCGCGCTACGAACAGGTCAAGCAGCACATCCGCCAGATCATCGAATCGGGCGCGCGCCAAGCCGGGGACCGTCTGCCGTCCGAACTGGATCTCGTCGCGACGCTCGGCGTGTCGCGCATGACGGTCAATCGCGCGCTGCGTGAACTCGCGGACGCGGGGCTCGTCACGCGCGTCTCCGGTGTCGGTACTTTCGTCGCGCGAAGCAAGCCGCAATCGACGCTGCTGATGATCGCGCATATCGGCGACGAGATTCGCTCGCGCGGCCACGAATATCGTTGCGACACGGTGCTGTCGCAACGCGAGACCGCGTCGGTGATGGTGTCGAACGCGCTGGGGCTAGCGCCCGGCGCGTCGGTGTTTCATGTGATCTGCGTGCATCGGGAGAACGGCCTGCCGGTGCAGCTCGAGGACCGCTACGTGAATCCGGCGATCGCGCCGGACTTCCTGTCACAGGATTTCTCGGCAGTCAGGCCGTCCGAGTATCTGCTGGAGATCGTGCCCGCGCACGATGTCGAGCATGTCGTCGACGCGGCGCTGCCGACGCGCGCCGAAGCCGAGCTGCTGCAAATCCGCGCCGAAGAGCCCTGCCTCACGCTGATGCGCCGCACGTGGTCGAACGGCGCGGCGGTGACGTTCGCGCGCTTCGTGCATCCGGGCTCGCGCTATCGTCTGGGTTGCCGCTTTTCACCGGATATGTGGCAGCGCCAGGGCTGACCCACGCACAAGAAGCGCATGAGAAGCGCGCATCAAACCGTCAGACGTTCCCCGCCAGATGAAAGCGCGACGCCGGATGCCATAAGCGCACCGACGTCGCCACATCGTCGCCAACCCACGTGCGGCGCCAGAGCTGCAAACACGGCTCGCCGATATCCATCATCAGATGCCGGCGCACATAGGCGTCGGGCTTTTGCGCATAGATGCGAAACTCCGCGCGCTGGATCGGCGCGAGCCGCACCATGTAGTGATTCGGCGTCTCGACCGTGAAGTCCTGTTGCAGATAGTCGGGAAACACTTTCGGATTGACGTAGCGGTCTTCGTACTGGATCGGCTCGCCTTCTTCGCTGTGCACCATGCACGAGTGAAACGCCGGGCCGCTCGCGAGCCCGAGCGCTTCGAGCGCGAGCGGGTCGTCGCTCGGCTCGAGCGACAGCACGCTCGCCGAATGACGATGACCGCGGTCGGCGATTTCGTCGGCGATATTGCGGATCTCCAGCACCGTCGATTCATAGCGCTGCGGCGCGACGAAGGTGCCCGATCCTTGTACTCGCGTCAGCACGCGCTCGGCGGTGAGTTCACGCAGCGCGCGCGAAACCGTCATGCGAGCGACGCCGAACTCCTTGACCAGTTCCATTTCGGATGGAATCAGCCCGCCCGGCTTCCAGTCGCCCTCACTGATGCGCCTGATTACGTAGCGCTTGATCTGCTCGTACGCGGGCAACGCCTTGAGCGGCATCTCGCGATTGCGATCCGGTTGGCCATGCGGCTGCGCGGGTTGCGCGCTTTGCGCTGTTTGCGCGTTTGTAGTTGTGTTCACTCCGACCTCGTGGGTGGTACGCGGCTGGTACAAGTTGTGCACCGTGGCCGGTTCGCCGGCGGGTAGGCCCGCTCACCGGCATTGTCTCCATCATGCCATGTGCGCGGCGGCCTGCCCGTTGTCGACCGCGGCGCTCGCGGCTGCGCGGACGCTGCCGGCGGCGGTCGGACTCGTCACCGTGGCGCGTGCCGGCTGCTGCGCGCCCTCGACGGAGGTGCCCGGCCCAATGTTACCAGGGTTCGGTAACGGCGGTGGCGCTTCGTCGGCGATCATCCGGAACGCCACGCTCATGTCGTCCGCGAGCGGCCGGTCGTCGCGGTAAGTCGGCACGGAGCGCCGCACGCGTTGCCAGAGCGCTTCGGTATGCGGCGCGCGCGGCGCGTCGATGCTCTGCAGGTCGTAAGCTTGCGCGGCCGCCAGCAATTCGATCGCGACGATACGCCCGGCGTTGTCGATGATTTCCAGCGCCTTGAGCGCGGCGGGCGTGGCGTGGCACAGGTGATCTTCCTGCAAGCCCGACGTAATGCCGCCATCGAGACTCGCCGGCACGGCGAGGCGCCGGTTCTGCGCGACCAGCGAGGCCGCTGTGTACTGCGCGATCATGAAGCCCGAACAGGTGCCGCCCGGCTTCGCGAGAAACGCGGGCAAGCCGCTGACCAGCGGATTGACGAGACGGTCGAGGCGCCGCTCGGCCATCGCCGCGACCTGCGCGATGGCGGTGGCCAGGCTGTCCATCGCCAGCGCGATCGATGCGCCCACCGCATGCGCCTGCGAATAGACGCGCGGCTCCTGCGGCGTGCCGGCGACGATCGGGTTGTCGGTAATCGACGCGAGTTCGCGATTGACCACGTCGGCGGTCGCGGCCAGCACGTCGCGCGCGGCGCCGTGCACGTGTGGAATGGTCCGCATGCTCAGCGGGTCCTGGGTGCGCTGGCCGACCACCGCCGCGAGAATGCCGCTGTCGGCGAGTGTCGTGCGCATCCGCTCGCCGACCAGATTGAGTCCGGCGGAAATCCGCAACGCGAGCGAGTCTTCGTCGAAGGCCGCGAGCTGGCCGCGCAAATTTTCGAAGCTCATCGCCGCGACCATGTCGGTCCAGTCGAGCAGACGCGCGGCGCGCGCCATCGCCAACGCCGCGAGACCGGTGACGCACGGCGTGCCGTTGACCAGGCTCAGCCCTTCCTTGGCTTCGAGCACCAAAGGTTCGAGCCCAAGCATCCGCAACGCGTCGCGCCCCTTAAGCCGCTCGCCGCGATAGAGCACATGTCCCTCGCCGATGCAGACGAGCGCGATATGCGCCATATGGCTCAGATAGCCGACCGAACCGAACGCGGGCACCTCCGGAAGGCAATCGGCATTGAGCAGCGCGACCAGTTGCCCGGCGACTTCGAGGCGGATGCCCGAATGTCCGTGCGCGAAATTATTGACGGCCGCGGCCATGATCGCGCGCGTCTCTTCGGCCCCGAGCGGGGCGCCGACGCCGACCGCGTGGCTCATCAGAATGTTGCGCGACAGCGTGCGCTGTTCGCCCGGCGACACAATCACGTCGCACAACGCGCCCACGCCGGTATTCACGCCATACGCGCGAATCCCGCGCGCGACGATCTGCTCGACGAGCTCACGCGCCGCCGCGATACGCGCGCGGGTGCCGGCGCAAAGCTCGAGCGGCTCGCCAGCCGCGACTGCTGCTACTTGAGTCCAGTCTAGAGGACGTTCGGAACGGATCACGGTCATGAGGGTGTTTTACCTGGTCGATTACCTGGTGATACTGATCAATGCGTGCTGCGGTCCTGATGGCTCGACACGAACTGCCGGAAGCGTGCCGACTTGCAATCGACGAACACTTCGTCGGGCGTTCCGTCCGCATCCACCTGCCCCTGATGCAGGAACATCACGCGGTTCGACACATGGCGCGCGAAACCCATCTCGTGCGTGACCACCAGCATCGTGCGGCCCTCTTCGGCAAGCGAGCGCATCACACGCAGCACTTCGCCCACCAGTTCGGGATCGAGCGCCGAGGTCGGCTCGTCGAACAGCATGACCTTCGGATGCATCGCCAGCGCGCGCGCAATCGCCACACGCTGTTGCTGACCGCCCGACAGATGCGCCGGATAGTAGCCGCGTTTTTCCGCGAGACCGACTTTGGCGAGCAGCGCCTCGGCCTCTTCGACCGACTCGGCACGGCTGCGCTTTTGCACACGCATCGGCCCTTCGATCAGATTTTCCAGCACCGTCATATGCGACCAGAGGTTGAAGTTCTGGAACACCATACCGAGTTGCGAGCGCACCCGGTCCACCTGGCGGCGGTCGCTGGGTTGCAGCTTGCCGTCCGTTCGGCGCTTCATCTTCAGTTCTTCGCCGGCGAGCGCGACCGAGCCGTCATCGGGCGTTTCGAGCAGGTTCAGGCAGCGCAGGAACGTGCTCTTGCCCGAGCCGCTCGCGCCGAGAATCGAGATCACATCGCCCTGGTGGGCATCGAGCGAAATGCCTTTGAGCACGTGATGATCGCCGAACGATTTGTGAATGTTCTTGACCGACAGTGCGACGGGTGCCGTAGCGTTCATGGAGTTCTCCAGGTTCATCCGGAAGGGCCGGTCGTTCAGGACGCGGCGCGACGTGCTTAGGTGGTGGCGGAGACCGGGCGGCTCGGCGCGGTCTGAGGGACGATCGGACCCAGATGGCGCGACAGACGCGTTTCGAGCAGGCCGAGCGCGCGCACGATCACGAAGTTCAGAAACAGATAGATCAGCGCCGCGCAGACGAATACTTCAGTCGTGCGATAAGTCTGCTGGATGATCTGCTGCGCGACGCCGGTCACCTCCCACACCGTGACGAGACTGGCGAGCGCGGTCGACTTGACGAGCAGCACGGCTTCCGTCGAATACGCGGGCAGACACTGGCGCAATGCGATCGGACCGATCACGCGGCGCAGCAGCGCGAATCCCGACAGCCCGATCGAATAACCCGCCTCGATCTGGCCGACCGGCACGGCCATCAGGCCGCCACGAATGATTTCGGCGGTATATCCCGCCGTGCATAGCGCGAGCGACAGCACCGCGCACAGGTACGGCTCGCGCAGCATCGGCCACAGGAAGCTCTCGCGAATCACGCCGAACTGACCCATCCCGTAGTAGACGAGGAACATCTGGATCAGCAGCGGCGAGCCGCGAAACACGAGGATATAAGCACGTGCGAAGCGGTTCGGCAGCCAGCGCGGCGACATGCGCATCGTGACGATCACGAGCGAGAGCAGACCGCCGAGCACCAGCGACGAGAAGAACAGCCCGAGCGTGGTCGGCACGGCTGCGATCAGTTGCTTGAGCGTATCGAACAGAAAGTCGAAATCGAAATGCATGGTGCCCGCTCCCGTCAGTTGCGCGCAAAGTTGCGCTTGAAGGACCGGCCCACGCGCGCCTCGGCGCGGTTGAAGACCCGGTTCGAGATGCTGGTCATCAGCAGATACAGGCCGCCGCCCACCACGAAGAACGTGAAGTACTGATGCGTGGAGCCCGCCGCCACCTGGCTCGTGCGCAGCAGTTCCGCGAGCCCCGTGACGGAGATCAGCGCCGAATCCTTCAGGCTCAGTTGCCAGACGTTGCCGATGCCGGGCAGTGCGAAGCGCAGGACTTGCGGAATCAGGATGCGGCGCGCCATCGTCAGCGTGGGCATGCCGATCGAGCGCGCGGCTTCGAGTTCGCCGCGCGACACCGCCAGCACCGCCGCGCGATACACCTCGGCCTGATAAGAGCCTGAAATCATGCCGACTGCGAGCGCGCCGATCACGAACGGCGGCACGCCGACGAAACCTTCCGCGCCGAACCACTGGCCGACGGTGGTCACGAGCGTCGAGCCGCCGAAATAGAACAGATAGATCACGAGCAGCTCAGGCACGCCGCGAAACACGGTGGTGTAGATATCGCCGATCACGCGCAACGTGCGAAAGCGCGACAGCTTGGCCGCCGTCACCAGCGCGCCGAACACGGCGCCCACCGCGAGCGCCGCCAGCGTGAGCACGACCGTCATCAACGCCGCGAGCAGCAGCACGCCGCCCCAGCCTTCCGGCCCGAAGCCGAGCATTTCTATCAGAGCCATTCCCTACCCCTCGTTCATGACCGCGGATCGAACCAGCCGGCCCGCGCAATGTCGCCGCGCGTGCCGCATCTTCAGAGCGCCGCGCGGATCAAGGCGTCACGTCGGTCTTGAACCACTTTTCGGAAAGCTTTTTGACGGTGCCGTCGGCCAGCGCGGCACCGATCGCGGTGTCGAACTTCGCCTTCAGCTCGGGGTCCTGCTTGCGGAAAGCGAGTCCTTCGCCCGGCCCCCAGATCGGCCCGCCGATCTTCGGACCGGCCATCGTGATCGACGTGTTTTCCTTCTTGTCGAGGCTGGCGGCGTAGTAGGTCACGTCGTCAAACGACGCGTCGATGCGGCCGTTCGCCAGATCCAGATCGCGTTCGGGCGACGTCTTGTAGACGCGGATGCTGGCGACGTCCTTGAAGCCGTCGTTGATGAATTTGGTGTAGACCGTGCCCGACTGGATGCCGATGGTCTTGCCCTTGAGCTGCTTGCGCAATGTGTCGATGGCCGGCAGATCGGCCTTCGGGTCGCCCGACAGCTTGACGACGCCGGCCGTGGGCACAGCCTTCGGCAACACCTTCACATCGGTCACCGCGAAGGTGGCGGGCGTCGCGGCGTAGGGCCGCGAGAACGCGAGGATCTTTTCACGCTCCGGCGTGATCGAGACCGCATCCATCAGGACATCGAACTTACCGGCTTGCAGGCCGGGAATCATGCCGTCCCAGTCCTGCGCGACGAGGTTGCATTGCAGCTTGGCACGCTCGCACAGATTGGCGATCAGTTCGGGTTCGAAGCCGCCCAGCTTGCCGCCCGGCAAGGTCAGATTCCACGGCGCGTAGCCGCCTTCCGTCGCAATCGTCACGGTCTTCCAGTCTTTGGCCTGCACCGGTGCCGCGAAAATCGTCGCGGCGCCGAGAACGGCTCCCATCAATGCGTTTGCTGCCGTTCTGCGCTTCACTTTCACGTCGAAACTCCTTTGATTGAGGACACCGCCGAGCTGGCTGTTCTAACCGCCGCCTGATTTGTATAGACAAGCTTGCACCAGTCAAAAAGCAGGGGCAAGAGGATTCAGCGGAAATTCCCCGAATCTTCGGGTAAGCCCCTAGTCAGCACCGTCTAATAAGGCTCTGCGGGGAGTTCTTAATGACCGAAGGTCGAAGGAAGATGTCGCCGCCTGAATGACGCACGGCACACTTTGTCTAGACAGGTTTGCGCAAAGATGAATGCGGTCTACCAGATGAACGGCACGAAGCGAAAGCGCACCCGCGCCATGTACGCCGTATAACCGTCGAGTTGCGCGGCCAGCAGGCGCTCTTCGCGCACCGCGCGCCAGCCCATGCCGAACACCATCACCGGCACGACCGCGAGGCCCCACCATGAGCCGAGCAGCAACGGCGTACCGACGAACATCAGCAACGCGGCGCAATACATCGGGTGGCGGATATGCGCATAAGGACCGCTGTCGATCACCTTATGACCGCGGCTCGTCTGGATCTTCACGACCGGCGCCGCATAGCTATTGGCCTTGAACACGAAGCGGCACATGAAGATGCACAGGAACACGCACAGCGACCCGAGGCTGACCAGCGCGACCGGCATCGGCGCGGACCAGCGAAAGCGGATCGCGTCGAATCCCATCACGACCAGCCAGCCCGTCCAAACCAGCGAGACGCCGATCATGAACAGACGGTCCCAGCGGCTTTGCTCCGCCTGCACGAACGGCGCGAGCCGCTCGGCGAGCAAACCGGGATCATGGCGCGCGAGCCACACGCCGATCCATAAGCTCAACACCCCCAGCTCGATCAGATACCACCACGCCGCCGGCCACGCCAGCGTGCCGGCCGCGCCGAACAGCAGCACGCCCATGCCGGCCAGCGAGAGCACGGTTTGCAGGACGAGGCGCGCGATCATGCTCGTAGTCCCTATGGAGTCCGCTATGCGCTCTGCGCCGGCGTACGCACGCGCTCGAACACCGCCGCGATGTCGATGCCGATTTTGCCGGCATCCAGACCGAAGCGATCGCGAAGACATGCGGCGAGTTCGTCGGCGCTGGCGAGTTGCCGCTCGTCGACTATCTCGCCGTTCGCCGCGCGCTCGTTCAGTTGATCGTTGAACAGCGTGAGACGCGTCTTTGGCAACACGCGGCATACGATCAGGTTGCTCGCGAAAATCGAATCGGGCGATGTCGACGTGTACCAGTTCGACGTTTCGTAGTCGATCCATTCGACCGGCTGCAAGTCGAAGCGATAGACCCGCGCCCAGCTTTCGTCGTGAGCCTGCACTTCGAGATAGAGCGCCTCGCGCGCCGCGTCGGCGAGCCGGAACGTGCCGTGCGGGGTTGGCTGCGCGAGGCCCGTGATCAAACGCAGCGGCGCGGTCAGCGTCACGCTGCCGAAGCCGACGTCGGCGATCCACGCATCGGCGCCGATATCGACGCGCAACACCATGTGCGTACGCGGCGCAATCGCGTCGGACTCGCGGCCCCATAGCACGCGCCCGAGCAGCGGCGTGATCTTGAAGCCCAATTGCGTCAGCACGTTGGCGAGCAATGCGTTCTGCTCGAAGCAGTAACCGCCGCGCCGCTCGGTGACGAGCTTTGTCTCGACCGATTCGAGATCCAGCTTGACCGCGCGGCGCGTGAGCGGCGCGAGGTTCTCGAACGGGATTGCCGCGGGGTGCAGCCGATGAATTTCCTGAAGCACTTCAAGCGTCGCCGCGCGCGGGCCCTGGTAGCCTATGCGGGTGAAGTAATTATCCAGATTGACGGTGTGTGACATCGGCGTAGTCCCGGCAGGGTTGAGCTGGCCGCCTCTGGGCCTGGCGCCTGCGTGCTGTGCGCGGCGAGGCGGCTTCCGGGACACGATCATAGCCCGTTTTACCGTGGGTCCGAGGCGGCCAACTCGACCGTGCGTCAGTCTTTTCTCATAGCCGCTGCGAGCGCCGCTTCGCCGCCGCAGCGGCGCCTGAGACATCGGCCGCGTGCTACTGGACGCCCTTCAATGCCGAAGTCGCGATCGACGGCACGGTAATGCCGTGGCTCGACGCGAACTGCACCGCTGAATTGAGCGTCGACATCAGCGACTGCAACTGCCCCGGCGCCGATTGCGCGATATACGACGCGCTCTGCGCCGTCTGCGGATTCATCCCGGACTGCAACAGCGAAGACGGACTCATCTGTCCGATGCTGCCCAGCCCCGACTGCAGGCTCGAATACTGGCTGACGCCCTTGCCTAGCGACGACAGGCCGTCCGTGAACGCCTGCTTGTTGACCGGCGTGGCCGACGCGCTACCACTCGCATGGCTCGCGAACGCCTGGGTCAGTTTTTCGGAGAGCGACTGCTGCGTGCTGCCCACCTGCGTCAATTGACTCACCGACGGCGTTCCGCCGCTCAGCAGGCCCGCCGCCTGTTGCGCCTGACCGGCGGCAGTGCTCATGCCCATTGCCGACGCAAGGCTCGACTGGCCGCTGAGCACCTGCTGGTTCGCGCCTACATAGGTCTGCAGCAACTGCGACATACCACCTTCCGACGCCGGCGCGGCGCCCGCCGAGCTATCGCCTCCGCCGCCCAGGCCGAACTGCTTCAGATTCAGTTGTGCGTTTGCAACGCCGCCCAACAGCAAGCCGCCACTTGCCAGCATCGACATCAAAAGAATGCGGGTTTTCATGTCCATCTCCTAACTTTATGGCCTTCGGGGTTGATCGTGCGCTTCGACACTGCGCTTTCGCTCGCGTTCGATATGACCACAGCCATACGATCAGATTACGTTTTCATTCGGTTCGAATTACATGCAAATACGATTTAGCGGTAGTACGTAACGATCAAAATTACATGTCAGTAATATTGATGAGAATCGTTCTCATTTGAATTGACGACTGCAATACGGATGAGTACGATTCGCGTTATCTGTTACGCAGCGTCGCGGGCTGTTACGGCAAAATCGCGGGCTGGCAGCCATGCTGGCCCGCGACGAATCAATCAGTCGAAACAACACTAATAAAGGATTTGGATGAAGTTCGCCAAACTCAACGGACCCGCCGTTCAGGCACATCCACTTCGCGACTCCGCGACGCGCGCCGGCGCAACTTATCGTACGCGCTTGCCTTCGATGCGCCGCGCTGCCTTCTGCACCGCGTTCGCCTGGGCATCCTTGACGGCCGGCGCCGCAATGGCGGAAGCCAATCCCGATGCCGCCCCCGAAGCCCCCGAAGCCGATCTGAACATCAAGGCAACCCAGACCAGCCAGTGGACCGGCTTCTGGAATCGCGAACAGATGCTCGGCGACATGGGCGGGCTGCGCCCATGGCTCGGCAAGTACGGCGTGACGTTCTCGCTCACCGAGACCAGCGAAGTGCTCGCGAATCTGCGCGGCGGCCTCGCACGTGGAGCGGACTACGACGGCCTGACGACCGCCGCCGTCCAGATGGATACGCAAAAAGCGTTCGGCTTGCCGGGCGGCCTGTTCAACGTCAGCGCATTGCAGATTCACGGCGCCAACCTGAGCGCCAACAAGCTCGGCACGCTGAACACGGCAAGCGGCATCGAGGCCGACGACTCTACCCGCCTGTGGGAGTTGTGGTATCAGCAGTCGTTCCTGAACAAGCGCCTCGACGTGAAGATCGGTCAGCAGAGTATCGACCAGGAATTCATCACCAGCACGTACTCGGCGCTGTTCCTGAACACGATGTTCGGCTGGCCCGCGCTGCCCTCGTACGACATGCCGTCCGGCGGCCCGGCTTATCCGCTCGCGGGCCTCGGCGTGCGCGTGCGCGGCCAGATCACGCCTTCGTTGACGGCGCTCGCCGGCGTGTTTTCCGGCGATCCGCTCGGCAACAACCCGGACAACATGAGCGGCACCAATTTCAACCTGCACAACGGCACGCTGTGGATCGGCGAGTTGCAATACGCGATCAACCAGCCGGCCGAGGGCGAAATGGTCGGCACGGGCAGCAACGGTTTGCCGGGCACCTACAAGATCGGCGTCTGGTACAACAACAACACCTTCGCGGACCAGCGCTACGACAACAACGGCTTGTCGCTGGCGAATCCGGCTTCGACGGGCATCGCTGCGACTCATCGCGGCAACTACAGCATCTACGCGGTAGCCGACCAGATGGTCTGGCGTCCGAACCCGGACGAGGCGCGCAGCCTCGGCGTGTTCGCGCGCGTGATGGGCGGCCCCGGCGACCGCAACCTGGTGAGCATCGCGGCCAACCTCGGCGTTGTGCTGAAAGCGCCGTTCGCCGGCCGCGACGAAGACAGCGCGGGCCTCGCGCTCACCTACATCAAGGTCGGCAACCACGTGAACGGGCTCGACCAGGATTTCCGCACCTTCACCGGCGGCCCGTACGGCGTGCGCACCAGCGAAACCGCGCTCGAGGCGACCTATCAGTACCAGGTCAATCCGTGGTGGCAACTGCAAGCCGACGCGCAATACACGTTCAACGCGGGAGCCGGCCAGAATCCGAACGACCCGACGCAGCCGCTGCGCAATACCTTCGTCATCGGTGTACGCAACAATATCACGTTCTGATGCAATTCGCGCCCAACCCATACGCTATCGATAAACCGGATTCCATGCTTTCGATCATGACCGCAACCACCGTTTCGTGCGCAGGCACGGAGGCTCAATCGTGAACCAACCCACGCGCACATTTTCGCCGCGCGCCGCGCGGGCCCTGATCGCCGCCGCTGCCGGCGCCGCCGCATTCGCGACGGCCGCCAGCGCCTATGCCGAGCCGCAAGGTTTCCTCGAAACCATCAAGCACCACAGCACGCTGATCAACACCGTGCCCGACAACGGCGACCAGAACCCGTACGCGGTCGTGGTCGCGCCGGTCACCGCGGGAACCGTCAAGCAGGGCGACGTGCTGGTCGGCAACTTCAATAACTCGACCAATCTGCAGGGCACCGGCAGCACGATCATCAACTATCGTCCGGACACCAAACAGATGTCGGTGTTCGCGACGGTGCCGCGCGATCTGAAGGAGTGCCCCGGCGGCATCGGCCTGTCGACCGCGATGACGATGCTCAAGTCGGGCTACGTGATCGTCGGCAGCACGCCGAGCAATGACGGCACGACCGGCACCAAGGGCGCCGGCTGCCTGATCGTGATCGATCCGCAAGGCAAGATCGCGTCGACCATCACGAGCCCCAACATCAACGACCCGTGGGGCAACATGGCCGTCGTCGACAACGGCACGAGCGCGACGCTGTTCGTCAGCAACGCGGGCTTCGGCGTTGGTGGTGCGGAAGGCACGCCGCCGGTGTTCAAGCAGGCCACCGTGCTGCGTCTGGATCTCGACGTGCCGGCCGGCAAGCCGCCCGTCGTGAAGAAGGAAACCGTGGTGGGCAGCGGTTTCGGCGCGCAGGCGGACAAGGGAGTGTTCCTCGTCGGGCCGACCGGCCTCGCCTTGTCGAACGATCAGAAGCTGCTGTACGTGTCCGACGCGATCGGCAACCGCATCACCGAAATCGACGACCCGATGACGCGCGACACCAGCGCCGGCGTGGGCCGCCAACTCACCGCCGACGGCCTGCTGCACCGCCCGCTCGCGATGGTCACCGCGCCCAACGGCCACCTGCTCGTGACCAATGCGCTGAACGGCCAGATCGTCGAGATCGATCCGGCGAGCGGCAAGCAGATCTACGCGCGCTGGATCGACACCGACAAGGCGCAATCGCCGCCGGGCAACGGCGACCTGTTCGGCCTCGCGATGACACCCGAAGGCGACGGCTTCTACTACGTGCAGGACGACGTGAACACACTGGTGCTCGCGAAGTGAGCGGCACGCTCCCACGCGACAATGAAGGTGAAGCAACCATGGCAAACGATCAACCCCCGCGGCCCTCACGGCGCGGCTTTCTGAAGGCGGGCAGCGCTGCGGTGGCCGCCGGCGCGAGCCTCGGCGCGGGTCTCACGGCGCCGCAGGCCGCGCTCGCCAGAACGCAGCCCCACAGCGCCGATCCGCAACTGGCCGTCGAGCCGTTCTACGGCGCGCATCAGAGTGGCATCGTCACGCCGCAGCAGAGTCACACCTACGTCGCCGCGCTCGATCTGACGACCGACAAGCGCGACGACGTGATCGCATTGCTGCGTGCGTGGACCGACGCGGCCGCGCGCCTCACGCAAGGCGGCACGGCCGCTGCGCTGCCGACGGGCGATGCCGGCGACAGCAAGTCCGCGCCCGATTCCGGCGACGTGCTCGGTCTCGGCCCCAACGGTCTGACGATCACGTTCGGCTTCGGCCCGGGCCTCTTCGCGAAGGACGGCAAGGACCGCTACGGCCTAGCCGCGCGCCGCCCTGCCGCGCTCGTCGATCTGCCGCGCTTTAACGGCGATCAGCTGATTCCCGAGAAAACTGGCGGCGACCTCTTTATCCAGGCTTGCGCGAACGATCAGCAAGTCGCGTTTCACGCGGTCCGGCAACTGACGCGGCTCGCTTATGGCAACGCAGCGATGCGGTGGGGCCAAGCCGGTTTCCTGTCGGGTCCGCGCGCTCAGACGCCGCGCAATCTGATGGGCTTCAAGGACGGCACCAACAATCCGTCGATCGCCAAGCCGCAGTTGATGAACGAATTCGTATGGGCCCACGCGAGCGCCGACGCGCCGTGGATGGAAGGCGGCACCTACACCGTCGTGCGGCGCATCCGCATCACGCTCGAACACTGGGACAACATGGAACTGGGCTTCCAGGAACAGGTGTTCGGGCGTCACAAGTACAGCGGCGCGCCCATCGGCAAGAAGAACGAGTTTGACGCCGTAGACCTGAAGGAAGAAGACAAGGACGGCAATCCGGTGATTCCGGAGAACTCGCACGTGCGTCTGTCGAATCAGGCGAGCAACAACGGCGTGCAGATTCTGCGCCGCTCTTACTCGTACAACGACGGCACGAACTTCTATATCGAGCGCTGGCCGCCATGGCGCCAGGAAACCGAATACGACGCGGGACTGATCTTCGTCGCGCATCAGAGCGACCCGCGCACCGGCTTCATTCCGATCAACGACAGGCTCGCGAAGTTCGACATGATGAACCAGTTCACGACCCACGTCGGCAGTGCGATCTTCGCGGTGCCGCCGGGGGCGAAGCCGGGTTCGTATATCGGCGCGGGGCTGTTCGAGACGTAAGGCAGCCCCAAAGCACACCTTGAAGCACACACAACATAGATCAACCAACATCATCACAACGGGACATCTGAAACATGGCTTATTCCTGGTTTGGCACCCGCCTGCGCCTGCTCGGCAGCGTGGGCGCGCTCACGCTGGCTGCTTTCGCGACTGTGCCGTCGGCGGCCCGCGCGGCTTCCATCACGCTGTATAACGCGCAACACGAGCAGGTCGTCAATGTGCTCGCGAAAGACTTCGAGAAGCAGTCGGGCATTTCGGTGAAGATCCGCAACGGCGAAGGCCCGGCGATGGCCGCGCAGATCGTCGCGGAAGGCGCCGCCTCGCCCGCCGACGTGTACTTCACGGAAAACTCGCCGGAACTGATGCTGCTCGAAGAAAAGGGCCTGCTCGCGAAGGTCGACAGCGCCACGCTGGCCGCCGTGCCGGCGCGCTTCAACTCGCCGAGTGGCGTGTGGGTCGCCGTGACCGCGCGTGAAAACGTGCTCGCGTACAACACGACCAAACTGCAGCCGTCGCAACTGCCGCAATCGCTGTTCGATCTCGCCAAACCGGAATGGAAAGGCAAGATCGGCATCGCCCCGAGCGACGGCGATTTCCTGCCGCTCGTGAGCGCCGTGCTC
Source organism: Paraburkholderia sp. RL18-085-BIA-A (assembly GCF_046027075.1). NCBI lineage: Bacteria > Pseudomonadati > Pseudomonadota > Betaproteobacteria > Burkholderiales > Burkholderiaceae > Paraburkholderia > Paraburkholderia sp. RL18-085-BIA-A. Next base: position 160,074 of record NZ_JARESU010000008.1, read on the forward strand.
GCGCTGAAAGGCGAACAGCAAACCGTGCAATGGCTCAAGGGCCTGAAAGCCAACGCGCAGATTTTCGACGACGACGAAGGCGTGGTGTCCGCGGTGAACCGTGGCGGCGTCGCCACCGGGCTGGTCAATAACTACTACTGGACGCGTCTGCATGCCGAACTCGGCGATGCGAAGACCCGCAGCGCGATCCATCACTTCGGCAACGGCGACGCCGGCGCGCTTGTGAACGTGTCGGGGGCGGCGGTGCTGAAGTCCGCGCACAACCCGGACGGCGCGCAGAAGTTTCTCGCGTATCTGGTCAGCGAGCGCGCGCAGCAGTTGATGGCGAACAGCCACGTGATGTTCGAATATCCGCTGCATGCGGGCGTGGCGCCGGACCCCATCCTCAAGCCGTTCGCCGAATTGAGCCCGCCGGCGCTGACGATCCAGCAATTGGGCGACGATAGCCAGGCCGGCAAGCTGCTGCGCCAGGCCGGTCTGCTGTAAATGAGCGAAGCTCTGTCAGCCGGGCCACCGGCTGTCCCCACCGCCCCGGCGCGCGCCCGTTTGCGCGCGCCGCGCGGTTTGTTCGCGGCAGCCGCGCTCAGCGCATTGCTGGTGCTGCTGCCGATCGCGTTTACGTTCTGGCGCGCCGCGAGCTTCGGCGCCGCCGAGGCGATCGATCTGGTGTTCCGGCCGCTGGTCGGCGAACTGCTGGTCAACACGCTGATGATCACCGTGGCGACGACGCTCGTGTGCGCGGTGATCGGCACGGCGGCCGCATGGTTCGTCGAACGCACGGATTTGCCGGGACGCCGCATGTGGGCCGTGCTCAGCGCCGCGCCGCTCGCGATGCCCGCCTTCATTTCGAGCTATGCGTGGGTCTCGCTCAGCGAGGATTTGCAGGACTTCAATGGCGCGTTGCTGGTGTTGAGCTGTGCGTATTTCCCGCTCGTCTATCTGCCGGTGGCCGCCGCGCTGCGCGGTATGGACCCAGCTCTCGAAGAAAGCGCGCGCGCGCTCGGCTGCAACCGCTGGAGCAGTTTCGTGCGCGTGGTGCTGCCGCAATTGCGGCCGGCGTTGCTCGGCGGCATGTTGCTGGTGGCGCTCGGTGTGCTGTCCGAGTTCGGCGCGTTCACGCTGCTGCGTTTTCGCACCTTCACGACGCAGATCTACGCGGACTTCCGCACCAGTTTCGACGGCGGCGGCGCTTCGCTGCTCGCATGTCTGCTGATCGTGATCTGCCTGATCGTACTGGCATTCGAGTTTCGCGTGCGCGGCGCGGCGCGTTATGAACGCGTCGATCGCGGCACGCGGCGCGCCGTGTTGCGCTACGAGCTCGGCGCGTGGCGCTGGGTCGTGGTCGCCGGCTTTGCGCTGCTCACCATCACCACACTTGGAGTGCCGCTCGGCATGATCGGCTACTGGCTCACGCAGCCGGGCGCGGCCGCAGTCACGCCGGCCGATGTATCGCCCGAGCTGCTGTTCAACGCGACGCTGTCGTCGCTCGGTTTCGGCTTCGCGGCCGCGCTGCTGACCACCTTGCTGGTGGTGCCGCTCGCGTTCCTGCTGGTGCGCTACCCCGGCCGATTCGCGACGCTGTTCGAACGCACGGTGTTTCTCGCGCAAGGTGTGCCGGGTCTGGTGATCGCGCTGGCGATCGTGTCACTCGCCGTGCATGCGCTGCAACCGCTCTATCAAAGCGCGACGCTGCTGGTGGTCGCCTACTCGATGCTGTTCATGCCGGTCGCGCTGGTGAGCGTGCGCGCCGCCTTCATGCAGGCGCAGCCGCGTCTCGAAGAGACCGCGCGCGCGCTCGGCCTGAGCTGGCCGCAGATGCTGGTTCGCGTGATGCTGCCGCTCGCGGGGCCTGGGCTTGGCGCGGCGGCGGCGATGGTGTTCATCTCGGTCGTCACTGAACTGAACGCGACGCTGCTGCTCTCGCCGCTCGACACGCAAACGCTCGCCACCCAGGTGTGGGCCGACACGTCGACGATGGCGTTTGCCGCGGCCGCGCCGTACGCGGCACTGCTCACCGGCATTTCGCTGCTGGCCTCGGGGCTGCTGTTCGCGCTGCTCGGCAGGTCGGCGCTGCTTGGCGATCGCGGCTGAGCTGGTTGTGATGCCACTGATGCCACCGATGCCGCTGACGCTGAGGACACCCCTGAATCAACGCGCTTTTACCATCGGATTTTCATGAGCGAACTTCGTATCCGCGGACTGCGCAAATCGTTCGACGGCCAGCCGGTGCTGCACGGCATTGACCTCTCGGTCGAGCGCGGCACCCTGCTCGCGCTGCTCGGTCCGTCGGGCAGCGGCAAGACCACGTTGCTGCGTCTGCTGTGCGGCTTTGAACGCGCCGATGCCGGCAGCGTCGAGATCGACGGCCGCCGCGTCGCCGACGACAACCTGCACGTGCCGTCGGAACAGCGGCGCATCGGTTATGTGCCACAGGAAGGCGCGCTGTTTCCGCATCTGTCGGTCGCCGACAACATCGTGTTCGGCTTGCCGCGCACGCAGCGCCGCGCGCGCCATCGGGTGGCCGAACTGCTGGAGCTGGTTGGCTTGCCGGCGGACTTCGGCGAGCGCGCGCCGCAGCAGTTGTCGGGCGGCCAGCAGCAGCGCGTCGCGCTGGCCCGCGCGCTGGCGCCAGCGCCGACGCTGGTGATGCTCGACGAGCCGTTCTCGTCGCTCGACGCCGCGTTGCGGCTCGAAACCCGGCAAGCGGTGGCCAGCGCGTTGGCGGCCACCGGCGCGACGGCCGTGCTGGTCACGCACGACCAGTCCGAAGCGTTGTCGCTCGGACATGAAGTGGCGGTGTTGTGGAACGGCCGGCTGATCCAGACAGCGACGCCGGAGACGCTGTACCAGCGGCCGGTGACGCGCGAACTGGCGTCGTTCGTCGGCGAGGCGGTGTTGTTGCCGGGGATGGCGGAACGGGACCGCGTGAGTTGCGAACTCGGCGACCTGGCGCTGACCACGCCCATGAGCAATGGCGCGGTCGATGTGATGGTGCGGCCCGAACAGATCCGCCTGCTGCGCGCCGGTGAGACGACGCCTGACGGCGCGGCTTATGAAGCCGTCGTCACCGATGTGGTCTTTCAGGGGCAGGACGCCGGCGTGGCGCTGCAATTGCAGTCCGGCTCGCGAACGATGGTGCGCGCTCGGGTGCCGGGTTATCTGTGTCCACGGCCTGGGGAACAGGTGAAGGTTGCCGTGGATGGGAAGGTGACGGCTTACTTGCGCGGTTAGGGGCGTTGGGCGATTGCGGTTTCTCGGCGGCCGTTGTCAACCTGGCGGTCACGCGCGTGAAGCGCAAAACGACAAATGACAGCCTAACCGCCCTCGCCTCCTACACTGCCGCCGCCCGCGTCGGCGTCCGCAACGACAAATCCTGCACCATCTGCGCGGCCAGATAATCACAAGTCGGCCGGTCCGATTTGGCGCTGCGCGCCACCACGATCTCCAGCGGCGCGATCTTCGGCAAACCCTGCGCTTCGCCGAGAATCGCGAGCCGCGCCGGCACGCTGCAACGCGTGAGAGCAATCACAGACAGCCCTGCATCGACAGTCGCCACCAGACCCATCAGGCTGGCGCTGCTGAACGCCGCCCGATACCGAATCCGCGCGCCATCCAATGCGACCAGCGTATGCTGCCGCGCCACACAGCCGGGCTCGTAGAGCCCCACCGGCAACGGCGACGCCGCCAGCACCGGCGTGTCCACCGACGCCCCCACCCACACCATCGGCTCGCTGCGCACGAACTCGCCGCGCAGCTTGCGATCGCGCGTGACGAACGCGAGATCGATCTTGTTATCGGCGAGCATCGGCGCGAGCGACGTGCTCTGCGCGCAGACAATCTCGATCTCCACGTGCGGATACAGATTCGAAAATCGCCGCAACACTGGCGACAGCAGTGATGACACGTAATCGTCAGGCGCGCCGAGCACGACGCGCCCTGTCACCTCGGGCCGCACGATTGCCGACCACGCCTCCTCATGCAGCGCCAGCACGCGCCGCGCGTATTCGAGCAACGTATTGCCGGGCCGCGTGAGCGACAGATTGCGCGTGTTGCGCGCGAACAGCGTGGTGCCGAGCATGGTTTCGAGCCGCTTGATCTGCATGCTGACAGCCGCCTGCGAGCGATGCACGGTGGTCGCCGCCTTTGTGAAGCTGCCCGTTTCCACCACCGCGACAAAGCTGCGCAACAGATCGACGTCGAATTCCGGGTGCATGATTTATCAATTCGGCTGATGGAATTACTCAATTTAATTCGTTTGTGACAGCCACGCAAGCCGCGCAATACTTGGGGAAATCACGTCATTCCCCGTCACGGAGCCGCTTCGCATGCCCCTCACCCCACGTCAACAAGGCGCGATCACACTCGCCAGCGGCGGGCTTCTGATGGGCACGCTAGGTGTCTTCGTCGAAGAGGCGCGGCTCGACGCGTTGACGCTCGTGTTCTTTCGCTGCCTGTTCGGCTTTCTGTCGCTCGCCGCATATTGCGCCTGGAAGGGTTTCTTCACGCGCGCGCATTTCACGCGCCGCACCGTCGTGCTCGCGCTTGTCTCAGGCGTACTGATGGTCACCCAGTGGGTCGGTTTCTTCGACGCGATTCATCGCACCAGCATTGCGGTGGCGACGGTGGTGTTTCACGTGCAGCCGTTCTGGGTCGTGCTGATCGGCGCGGCGCTGTTCAACGAGCGGCTCGGCGCGGACCGGCTCGGCTGGATCGCGGCCGCCTTCGTCGGCCTCGTGCTCGCATCGGGCGTCGCCGCGACGGAGAATCTGCAGGGCCATACCAGCTACTTCATCGGCATCGGCGAAGCGCTGGTGGGATCGCTGCTCTACGCGAGCGTCACACTGATTGCGAAAGGGCTCGGCAATTTGCGGCCGCATCTGCTGACGCTCGCGCAATGCGCGGTCGGCGTGGTGTGCCTGCCGTTCATCGCGCCGCTTGGCGCCGTGCATATCGGCCCGATGCAGTGGTTCTGGCTGGTCGGCATGGGCGTGCTGCATACGGGGCTCTCGTATGTGCTGATCTACGGCGCGCTACCCAAACTGAGCACGCCGGTGATCGCCGTGCTGCTGTTCGTCTATCCGCTCACGGCGATCGTGGTGGATGCGCTCGTGTATGGCCGGGCGCTGTCGCTGCCGCAGCTCGCGGGAATGGTGTTGATTGTGGTGGCGAGTCTCGGGGTCAATCTCGGCTGGCCGCTGATGTCGTGGCTGCGTGCCGGCGGGCGGGCGCGGCGGCACGCTGATTGAGACACGGGCGCACCGCCGCATCCTGCGTTGGCGCCGACACTGCCCGCTCTCGTCGCTACGGCGAACTGGAACAAGCTTCGCGGCTGCCTTCGTCCAACCGTCGTGGTGGAAGCGGCAAGCGATCACGTCAGCTTTGCCCTCTCCCGTCAAATGGACCATCCGGCCGGCAAGCGTGATTCGGCGTGACCATAAGCCGCTCAGGCTGCCGACCGGCGTAGAAAACGTCGTCCAACCGAGGGAAAGCATGCCCGCTCGCAACCGCTCGCGCCACTCGGCCAAACGGCCATCTCACTGCGGCAACACCTCGCCCTTCGTCTCCGGAGCGAACGGAATCACGAACAGCCCGATCACGAACGCGAGCGCGGTCAACGCGACCGGCACGCCGAGCGTATGCATGTGCAGCACCGCCGCGCCGAGCAGAAAGTTGACACCGGCGCCGACAAACCGCCCGAACGACGTGCAGAAGGCAAACGCCGTGGCCCGCACTCGGGTTTCGAACTGCTCCGGCAGCCACAAGCTGAACAGCGCGAAATTGCCGCCGAAGAAGCCCAGCACGAAGAGCCACGCGATGAACGGCGCGAGCCCGTTCGGCAGATAGAACGCCCAGCCGAAACTGCCGAGGATCGCCACCGCCATGCCGGCGAAATAAATCGCCAGTGTTTTCTTGCGGCCGATGCGTTCGGCGATCGGCGGCAACGCGAGGCAGCCGAGAATCGTCCCGATGGACAGCAGCCCGGTAGCCAGCGACGCCATCCGGATCGAATCGCCTTTCGCGAGACCGGCGCGGCTCGCCAGCTGAATCACCGCCGACGGCTCGTACACCGCGCCGGCCCACAAGCCGATGATCGCAATGGTCAACAGGATGCACGCCACCCAGGTCCGGCGCCGATAGGTCGGCCCAAGGATTTCGCGCAGCGGACGGGTGGGCACGTGGTTCGCTTCAGCCTTTTGCCATTTCTCCGGCTCTTTCACGCGCAGCAGGATCAGAATCGCGACCACGACCGGCACCGCGCCGGTGAGGAACATCGCGCGCCAGCCGTAGTGCACGCCGATCGTGTAGTTGAGCGCCGCGGCCAGAAAGAACCCGGCGTAGTAGCCCGTTTGCAGATAGCCCGCGCCCATCTTGCGGCGATCCTCCGGCCACGCTTCCGCCACGTAAGTGCCGGCCAGCGCCCACTCGCCGCCGATGCCGACGCCCGCGATGAAGCGATAAATGCCGAGTTCCCACACGTTCGTCGAGGTCGCGGCGAGCCCCGTGAAAATCGCGAACGTGAAGATGGTGCCGGCCAGCACCTTGGTTCTGCCGAAGCGGTCGGCGAGCGGCCCCCAGATGAACGACAGTCCCCAGCCCACCAGGAACAGCGCGAACAGGATCGACCCGGCCAGCCCGACGTTCGCCGGCGTGGCCGCGAAACCGGAGCGCGGCAGCAACTCGGTCAAGGCTGGCGTCAGCACGAGCGCGTAGATGAACGAGTCCATCCCGTCGAGCGTCCAGCCGGCCCATGCTCCCCAGAATCCTACGATTTGCGAACGATTGAGCGGCGTGCGGCGCCGCGTGACCGTCGTGCGGTCGGTCAGTGTATTCATCATGCTCCTCCGGCCCTACGGTTGGCGTACGTAACAGGAACGACGAGATGGCGCGCGCTGATTGCTTGATGCAGGTGATTCGAGGCTCCTCGTCGTATAACGAAAGCAGCCAGTGCGGCCGGCCCGGCGGAAAATTCTTCCGGGTTTGTCCGCGTGCAAAACGCGTCTTTTTATATATAATATTTGATACTATGAGCGACGCAACCGATGGTTTTCCCCTGGTTACGCCCGCGCGCAGCCCGCTTTTGCCCGCTGCGCCGCCGCGTGAGAGCACCCCGCGTGTGATTGCGGAGGCGCTGCGCACGGCGATCGTCGACGGCACGCTGGCGCCTGGCGCGCCGCTGCGGCAGGACGCGATCGCGCGGCACTTTTCTGTCAGCGCAATTCCCGTGCGCGAAGCGCTGCGTCAGTTGGAAAGCGAAGGCTGGGTGCGCGCCGCGGTGCACAAAGGCGTCACCGTCGCCCCGTTGTCGGCGGACGAAGCGCGCGAGATCTACGAGATCCGCTCCGCGCTGGAGAGCCTCGCCATCGGCCTCGCGATTCCGAACCACACTGCCGCGACGCTGCGCGAAGCCGCGAGCCTGTGCCAAGCCGCCGAGCGCGAGCCGAACCCGTCGCTGTACGTCGCGCGCAATGCCGCGTTTCACATGAGCCTGTATGCGCCCGCCGGCCGGCAGCAACTCGTGGACATGATCGGCGTGCTGCATCGGCGGGGCGAACGATATCTGCGCCTGAAGTTCGGCTTGCCCGCGTACAAGGGCGAGTCCGACAATGAACACGCCGCGCTGCTCGACGCCGTGCAACGCCGCGATATCGCGGCGGCGCAATCGCTGGTGGTCGCGCATCTGCTCGGCACCGGCGAACTGCTGCATCGTTTTCTGACCGAACGCGCGCAGTCGGAAGCCGCGCTCGCGAATCAACCGAAGCCGCGCAGCAGACGCCCGCGCGCCACCACCGGGAGTTGACTGAGCCGATGAACCGCCCCGCCGATGCCTCACCCGCCGCCCGTAGCTGGACCACGCGCCGCGACGAGAAGAACCGCCGCCTCGCAGCCATTGCGTCCTGGCTCGAAGACGGCGTCCTGCCGCCCCACCGCATCGTCGATGCGCTCGAAACGCTGATCCAGCCCGGCGACCGCGTCGCGCTCGAAGGCGACAACCAGAAGCAGGCCGACTTTCTGTCCCGCTCGCTCGCCAAGGTCGATCCGCGAAAAATCCACGACGTGCATCTGCTGATTTCGAGCATCAGCCGTCCTGAACATTTGACGCTGTTCGAGCGCGGCATCGCGCACAAGGTCGACTTCTCGTTTGCCGGGCCGCAGAGCTTGCGGGTCGCGCAACTGCTCGAAGACGGCCAGCTCGAAATCGGCGCGATCTATACGTACGTCGAACTGTACGCGCGCATGTTCGTGGACCTGACGCCACAGGTCGCGCTGCTGTGCGCGGACAAGGCCGACCGGCACGGCAATCTGTACACCGGCCCGAACACCGAAGACACGCCGACCATCGCCGAAGCCGCAGCGTTCCGGCATGGCATCGTGATCGTGCAAGTCAACGAGATCGTCGACGAACTGCCGCGTGTCGACATTCCCGGCTCGTGGGTCGACGTGGTCGTGCAGGCGGACCGGCCGTTCGCCGTCGAGCCGCTCTTCACGCGCGATCCGCGCCACATCGGCGACCTCCAGGTGCTCACCGCGATGATGGTGATTCGCGGCATCTACCAACCCTATGGCATCACTTCGCTCAATCACGGCATCGGCTTCGACACCGCGGCGATCGAGTTGCTGCTGCCCACCTATGGCGAGTCGCTTGGGCTGAAGGGCAAAATCTGCCGCAACTGGACGCTCAATCCGCATCCCACGATGATTCCCGCGATCGAATCGGGCTGGGTCGACAGCATCCATTGCTTCGGCAGCGAAGTCGGCATGGAGGCGTATATCGAGGCGCGCCCCGACGTGTTCTTCACCGGCAACGACGGCAGCCTGCGCTCGAACCGCGTGCTGTGCCAGCTGGCTGGCCAGTACGGCGTCGATCTGTTCATCGGCTCGACCTTGCAGATCGACGCAGACGCGAATTCGTCGACCGTCACGCGCGGGCGTCTCGCCGGCTTCGGCGGTGCGCCGAACATGGGCCACGATCCGCGCGGCCGGCGTCATTCGAGCGAAGCCTGGCTCAAGCTGCTGAAGGATCAGGGACCGGTGTCGCGCGGCCAGAAGCTGGTCGTGCAACTGGCCGAGACTTACAAGAAAGGCGGCGAGCCAACCTTCGTCGATGAACTCGACGCCGTTGCCGTCGGTGCGAAAAACGGCATGCCGGTCGCGCCCGTGATGATCTATGGTGACGACGTGAGTCACGTCGTCACCGAGGAAGGCATCGCGCATCTGCACAAGGCCGAGGGCATCGAAGAACGGCGCGCGGCGGTGGCCGCCGTGGCCGGCGTGACGCCGATCGGCTTGCGCGCGAAGCCGGAGAAGACCGCCGAATTGCGCCGGCGCGGCATCGTCGCGTATCCCGAAGACCTGGGCATCCGGCGCGGCGAAGCCAAACGTTCGCTGCTGGCCGCGCGCAGCATCGACGATCTGGTGACGTGGTCGGGCGGTCTGTACGCGCCGCCTGCGCGCTTCAGGAGCTGGTGACGATGGCGCCCGCTGCTTTGTCGAAGCGTGCGGAAGGACGAGCGCATGCGCTGCCGGCCGCGCATGCGGATTCGGACGGCGCGGTTGCAGCCGCGTCACCCACTGATGCGCAACTGGCGCGTTACGCGGTCACCGCGCTGATCGACGAAGCGCAGCTCACGCCCAAGCCTGCACTGGTGGACCAGCGCGGCAGCGGCGCGCATCGCGACCTCGATCTCGCGACGATGCTGCGTTCGGCGCATGCGCTCGAGCCGACCTTCGCGGCGCTCGCGCGCGCCGCGCGCCGCCGTGGCGAGCCGTCCGCGCTGCTGCGCACCGAACTCGCGCAGATCGGCCGCGCCGGCGAGCAGGACATGCTGCGCGCTACCGGCGGCAGCAACGCGCATCGCGGCGCGATCTGGATCGTGGGGCTGCTGGTGGCGGGGGTGGCGGTCGATGCGTGCGCCGCTCCATCTGCGCTTGCATCTGCGCTTGCATCCGAGGTTTCGTCTCCCGCTGGCAATGCCAAACATCCGAACGCATCGCGAATCTGCACACGCGCCGCCCAAATCGCGTGCTTCCCGGACCGTTTCGCCGCGCCCTCGGACAGTCACGGCGAACGCGCACGCCAGCGCTATCAGGTCGGCGGCGCGCGCCGCGAAGCCCAGGACGGCTTCCCGCATGTGCTCGACGTAGGCCTGCCCGCGCTGCACGCGGCGCGCGCCCGGGACATCGACGAGAACCCCGCACGCGTCGATACACTGCTGGCAATCATGGCCTCGCTCGACGACACCTGCCTGTTGCATCGCGCGGGTCTGCCCGGCTTGCACGCCGGGCAGCACGGCGCGCGACGCGTACTGGACGCGGGCGGCAGTTCGACGCCGGCGGGCCGCGCCGCGCTGGCCGCGCTCGAACACGAACTGCTGTCGCTCAACGCATCGCCTGGCGGCGCGGCCGATCTGCTCGCCGCCACCCTCTTTCTCGACATGCTGGCGCCTCACGACGCCGGCCGGAGCCCAGACCCATGGAACATCTGACCTTCGACTACCCGGCGCAACGCGCCGTCACGACCCGCGCGCATGTCGGCGTAGTCGGCTCGGGCGATCTGGAAGTGCTGCTGTCGCCCGCCGATAACTCCGCCGCGCTCACCGCGCACGTGGTCGTGCGCACCAGCGTCGACGGCTACAGCCACATCTGGAAGAGTGTGTTCGACCGCTTCTTCACCCGCTACGACGGTGCCGCGCAAATCGAAATCAACGACTTCGGCGCGACACCCGGCATGGTCGCGCTGCGGCTTGCGGAAGCGGTCGAAGCCGCCGAAGCAGGAGACGACGCATGAACCACCTTGCAAGCGCTCATTCCGCACCGCTGCTGCGCGACAGTTTCATCGAACTGCCGGCGCGCGAACGCGCCCGCTCGCTGCTGGACGCGGGCAGCTTTCGCGAGCTGCTCGGCCCGTTCGACAAGATCGAGTCGCCGTGGCTCGCGCTGCAAGGCGTCGTCTGCCAGGCCGACGACGGCTGCGTGATCGCGCGCGGCACCATCGACGGCGAGCCCGCCGTGGTCGCCGCGATCGAGTCCGCGTTCCAGGGCGGCAGCATCGGCGAAGTGTCGGGCAGCAAGATCGCCGCGTCGCTCGAGATGGCGCTGCGCGACTGCGAACGCGGCAAGCTCGTGCGCCCGGTCGTGCTGTTCGAAACCGGCGGCGTGCGGTTGCAGGAAGCCAACCTGGGCCTCGCGGTGATCGCGGAGATTCAGGCCGCAATCGTCGCGTTGCGCCGGCACGTGCCGGTGGTCGGCGTGATCGCGGGCATGGTCGGCTGCTTCGGCGGCATGTCGCTCGCGGCGGCGCTGTGCTCGTATCTGATCGTGACGAAGCAGGGCCGGCTCGGCATGAACGGACCCGAGGTGATCGAGCAGGAAGCCGGCATCGACGAACTCGATGCAAGCGACCGCCGCCGCGTATGGCAACTGATCGGCGGCGAGCAGCGCACGGCGACCGCGCTCGCCGATCGACTGGTCGACGACGACGCCGACGCGGTACGCGCCGCCGTGCATGCCGCGTTCGCGCAAGGCGTGCCGGCCGCGCATCGCAGCGAACAGGTCGACGTGTTTCTGAAGCGGCTCGCGCTGATCGATCCCGCCAGCGTCACGCCGCAGAGCATGCGTGACGTGTACAACCCCCAACTTCACGCCGCCACCGGCAGGGAGCAGTCATGAGCGACACCCTTTCGACCCGCGGCGCGCGCTGGTTCCACGCGCTTGCCGGTGAACCGTCGGGCAAGGCGCCCGTGTGGAGCGGCGATGCGTCGCTTGGCGGCGAGACCGCGCGCTTCATCGCGGTCGTGCCCGACCCCGCCAACCGTTTCCCACGCGCGACCGATAACGTGGTCGGCCTCGAACAGGGCTGGCTGCTCGCGCGCGCCGTGCGCGAAGCGATCGAACAGGATGCGGCGGGCGGCACGCGCCGGCCGCTCGTCGCGATCGTCGATGTGAAGAGCCAGGCGTACGGCTATCGCGAGGAAATGCTCGGTGTGCACCTCGCGTGCGCGGCCGCCGTCGACGCGTATGCGTGCGCGCGCGACGCCGGCCATCCGGTGATCGCGCTGATCGTCGGACCGGCGATGTCGGGCGCGTTCCTCGCGCACGGCTATCAGGCCAACCGCATCGTCGCGCTCGACGCGCCCGGCACGCTGGTGCACGCGATGGGCAAGGAAGCCGCCGCGCGCGTCACGCGCCGCACGGTCGAAGCGCTCGACGCGCTCGGCGAAACCATCGTGCCGATGTCGTATTCGATGGCGTCGTTCGCGAAGCTCGGGCTGCTCGACCAGTTGATCGAAGGCGTCGATGCGGATGCGCCGGGCGCGTCGCAAATCGAGCATGTGCGACAGGTGCTGTGCGAGCAGATTCGCAGCGCGCGCGACGGTGGGCGCACGCTTGCGCATCGGCTGGAATCGGCGGCGGCGCGCACGAATCGCGCGGCGTCGATCGAGGTGCGCCGGCGTCTCGCCGAACAATGGGATGCCGTGTGATGCGGGTCTGCGCGGCGCCGCCGTTCGCTGGCGAGCATGCACTGTCATGCGACGCGCGATGGCGGCCGCACGACTTGCTGCGCTTGCGGCGCCTGCCCGCATTCGACGACGAACCGGCGTGGGTCCGCACGGCTTTCGAGCGCGCGCCGTATGCGGTCGTCAGACGCGCGCTGACCGCTGAGGGCTTCGTCGCGATCGGCATGCGCGGTGTCGGGCGGGCGCAGCGGTATGGCACGTGGGCACAGGCTGGCGATATCGAAAGCGCCGTGCCGCCCGAAGCGTTGGTGCAAACCGCGCCGCTTGCCGGACGCGACGCGCTGCCGCCATTCGCCGCCCTCGCCTTTTTGCGGAGCGACGCTGCCGGCCCGCTCGCCGGTTTTGTTTGGGGGCCAACGGGCAGCGCCGGTTTTGAACTGGCGACACGAGTCGCGGCGGTGACCGAGTCGAGCGATCTCGATCTGCTGATCCGTACGCCGGAGCCGCTCGCGCAAGATCTCGCCCGGGCCTTGCTCGGTCAACTGCAAGCGCTCGCGAAACACAGTGGCATTCGTGTCGACGCGCAACTCGAAACGCCCGCAGGCGGTGTCGCGCTGGCCGAGTGGGCAGCGGGCAAAGCGCGCGTGATGGTTCGCGATGCACGCGGCCCGCAGTTGATCGCCGATCCGTGGGCCGCCGCTCGCGTAACGCGCAGCGGTGTCGTCTGATGCTCGCGCTGCTGTTTCCGGGCCAAGGCGCGCAGACCGATGGCTTTCTGCACAGTCTGCCGCCGCATCGCGCGGTGCGCGACACGCTCGAAGAAGCCTCGCAGGTGCTCGGCGTCGATGCGCTGACGCTAGACACGCCGGACGCGCTCCGTTCGACCATCGCCGTGCAGCTCGGCTTGACGATAGCGGGTGTGGCGTTCGCGCGCGCGCTCGCTGATGAACAGCTCGAGCCGGAGATCAGCGCGGGGTTGTCGGTCGGCGCGTATGCGGCGGCGGTGAGCTGCGGCGCGGTGCGCTTCGCCGATGCGTTGACGATGGTGCGGCGGCGCGCCAAGCTGATGGAAGCGGCATATCCGTCCGGATATGGCCTCGCGGCGATTTCGGGTTTGACCGAGCATCAACTGGAAACACTCGCCGCGCGGCATGCGGATGAGGATCGGCAGCGCATCTATATCGGCAATGTGAATGCGCCGCGCCAGATCGTGATGGCAGGTGCGAACGATGCGCTGGACGCGTTCATCGTCCGCGCGCTGGCGGCGGGTGCGCGCAAGGCCACCCGGCTCGCGGTGAGCGTGCCGTCGCATTGCGAACTGCTCGCGCAGGCCACCGACGAACTCGTCGCGTATGCAGGCGAAGTGCCTTTCCACGCGCCGCGCAGTACGTATATCGGCAATCGCGGCGGCCGGCCGTTGTATACGGCGGACGCGATCCGCGACGATCTGGCGACCAACATGCGCTACACCGTGCGCTGGTTCGACGCGCTCACGGCCATGCAGGAGATGGGCGCTAAGGTGTTGATCGAAGCGCCGCCTGGACAGGTGCTGACCGATATCGCGCGTGAAAATTTTCCGGATACCACCACGCTCGCTGCCAGCAGCTTTTCGTTCGACAGACTCGTGGCGACGGCTCGCAGGCGGCTTGCGATGGAGTGACGAGGCGCAAGGCACCGCTGCGAGTTGCGGCCGCTTCGCCTGCATACCGCGTCCAGATCAACTGCCGTTTCAACGCCTTGGCATGCTGATCGCTCGCGCTGCACGTCGGGCTGCCAACCGTACGCCATCGTGCTAACTCATCGCGACGTGGATCGACGATCTTCAGCCGCGCTGACGCCGCGCCAAACTCAAGGAAGGCAGCTCACCACCTGAGCCAGCGCAACGCACGGAGCAACGCAACCACGTCCTACTCTCACGCCTGCTCCGGCGCCCCGCGCCCAAGCACCTGCGAATCCGACGCCGTCGCGGACGTTTCGCCATGCGCATGCCCATGTCCATGCCCCGGCGTCGTCACCGCAGCGGTGCCGCCGGGCCGCCGCACCGACTTCGCGTGCCGCTCGATCAAGCGTTGCAGCAGACAGAACGCGCACAACAGCGCGCCGATTACGATGCGGGTCCACCACGAACTGAGCGTGCCGTCGAACGTGATCAGCGTCTGGATCGTGCCGAGAATGCCGACGCCGAACAGCGAGCCGATCACATAGCCGACGCCGCCAGTCAACAGCGTGCCGCCGATCACGGTAGCCGCGATCGCGTCGAGCTCCATCCCCTGCCCCTGCAAGCCGTAGCCCGACAACACGTAGAACGTGAACACCGCGCCGCCGAGCGCGGAGCAAAAGCCGCTCAGCGCATACACGCCGATCCGCGTGTGCGCGACCGGCAGGCCCATCAGCAACGCCGAACGCGGATTGCCGCCGACCGCGTACACGTTGCGGCCGAAGCGCGTGAAATGCGCGACATAGATCGCGGCCAGCAGCGTCACCAGCGCGATCAGCACGTTCGCGGTGACCGAGCCGACGCCGATGTCCAGACGAAACGCCGAGATCTTCTGGAACGTCGGATCGGTGATGGTGATCGACTGCGTCGTGATCAGAAAGCATAGGCCGCGCGCGAAGAACATCCCGGCCAGCGTCACGATGAACGCCTGCAGGCGGAAGAAGTGAATCAGCGCGCCCTGCACCGCGCCGAACACGGTACCCATCACCAGCACGATCGGGATGATCAACCACACCGACAGATGCATATGCTCGGACAGCACCGCCTCGACGATGGTCGTCAGCGCGACGACCGACCCCACCGACAGATCGATGCCGCCGGACACGATCACGAACGTCATGCCGATCGCGACGATCAGCAGGAACGCGTTGTCGACCAGCAGGTCCAGCAGCACCTGCCACGAGAAGAAACCGGTGTACATCACCGAGCCGAAACCGAACAGCGCGAAGAACAACAGGATCGTGACGGCGATCGGCAGCGTGCGCGGATCGACGAGATGGGCGAGCGCTTCGAGAAGTCGTCTCATCGTGCCACCCCGCGCTGCTTGAAGATCGACGCGCCGAACGACATCGCGAGCGCGCGTGCCGCCGGCGACTGGATCACGCTGACCGCGAGCACCACCGCCGCCTTGACGACCAGCGTCGCTTCAGGCGGCACGCCGATCGAATAGGTGGTGTAGGTCAATGTCTGGATGATCAGCGCGCCCAGCACCGTGCCCGCGAAACTGAAGCGGCCGCCGAGCAACGACGTGCCGCCGAGCGTCACCGCGAGAATCGCGTCGAGTTCGAGCAGCAAGCCGGCGTTGTTGCCGTCGGCACTGCGCACGTTCGAGCTGATCAGAATGCCCGCCATCGACGCGGTCAAGCCCGAGAAACCGTACACCGCGAACACGAGCGCCTTGGAGCGCAAGCCGACCAGCCGCGTCGCGACCGGATTGACGCCGATCGCGCGAATGAAGAGCCCGAGCGCCGTGCCTTCGACGAGCGCGGCGGTGGCGAGCACGACGATCGTCGCGATCCACACGGAACACGGCACGGCGAGCCAGTAGCCGCCGCCGACGAACAGATAGCCGGGCGCGCCGATCGGAATGATCTGCCCGGCCGTCAGCAGCTGCGCGATGCCACGGCCCGCGACCATCAGAATCAACGTGGCGATGATCGGCTGCATGCCGACGAAGGACACCAGCAAGCCGTTCCACATACCGCTCAGCACGCCGACGATCAACGCCGCCACCAGTGCCTGCACGACCAGCCCCGCACTCGGCACCGGCTGCGTCGCGAGGATCGTGGCTGCCGCGGCGCCCGCGATCGCTACCACCGCGCCGACCGAAATGTCGATGCCGCGCGTCGCGATCACCAGCGTCATGCCGATCGCCACGAGCACCAGCGGCGCGGCGCGATTCAGCACGTCGATCGGCGCGCCGAACAGATGGCCGTCGAGCATGCGCAGCGACAGGAAATGCGGATTCACCCACAGGTTCAGACCGCACAGCAACGCGAGCGTGATGCACGGCCAGATCAACGGACGCTCGACGCCGTCGCGCGCGAACCAGTTCGATAGCTTCATTCGCCGCTCCCCGCGATGAGTCGATAGATGTTGTCTTCGGTCGACGCCTTGCCGCTGACCTCAGCGATCTTGCGCCGGTCGCGCAGCACCGCGACGCGGTGGCTCACGCGCAGCACCTCGCTGATCTCCGACGAAATGAACAGAATGCTCAGACCGTTCGCGCACAGCGCCAGCAGGCGGTCCATGATGTCGAACTTGGCGGCCACATCGATGCCGCGCGTGGGTTCGTCCAGAATCAGCAGCTTCGGGTCGGTGGCGAGCCAGCGCGCGAGCAGCGCTTTCTGCTGGTTGCCGCCGGACAGCAGGCCGATCGGCTGTTCGGCGTCCGAGGCCTTGATGCCGAGCCGCTCGATCCACAGATCGGCCAGTTCGCGCGCACGCTGCCGGCTGATCTTGCGCCACCAGCCGCGCCGCGCCTGCAGCGCCAGCAGAATGTTCTCGCGGATCGACAGCTCGGCGACGATGCCCTCTTTCTTGCGGTCTTCCGCGCAATAGCCGATGCCGTGGCGCACCGCGTCGCGCGGCGAGCGCAGCCGCACGGGCCGACCCTGCACGAGGATCGTGCCGCTGTCCGCACGGTCCGCGCCGAACAGGAGGCGCGCGGTTTCCGTGCGGCCCGAGCCGAGCAGGCCGGCAAGGCCGAGAATCTGACCGGGTTGAACGTCGAGATCGATCGGCTGCAGCGTGCCGCGCCGGCCCACGCCGCGCAGCTCGACGAACGGCTGCACCGCCTGAGCGTGCTGCGGATCTTGCGCGCTCTCATCGGACGCGTGCGCCGAATGGGCCTCGTGCGCGGCTTCGCGCAAGCGCGCGCTCATGCGCTCGTGACCGACCATCTTCGACACCAGCTGATCGGCCGACAGATCGCGCGCAAGGTATTCGCCTTCGCGCTCGCCGTTGCGCATCACCGTGATGCGGTCGGAGATCGCATACGTCTGTTCGATGAAATGCGTGACGAACAGAATCGCAATCCCCGATTGCTTAAGATGCCGAAGTATTTTGAAAAGCTGCGCGACTTCGCTGTCGTCGAGACTCGAAGTCGGCTCGTCGAGAATCAGCACGCGCGCGTCGACTGACAGCGCTCGCGCGATCGCCACCATCTGCTGCACGGCGATCGGATACGCGTCGAGCGAACGCGTGACGTCGAGCGTCACGTCGAGCCGCGCCAGCGCGGCCTGCGCGCGCCGTTTGATATCGGGCCAGTCGATCGCGCCGAAGCGCCGCGGCTGCCGGCCGGCGAAAATGTTTTCCGCCACCGACAGGTTCGGACACAGGTTCACTTCCTGGTACAGCGTACGAACGCCGGCCGCTTCGGCTTCCTGCGGCGACGCAAACGCGACCACTTCGCCGCCGAGGCGGATCGTGCCGGCATCGGGCGCGATCACGCCGGTGAGCACGTTGATCAAGGTGGATTTGCCGGCGCCGTTCTGCCCCATCACCGTGTGAATCTCTCCGGGAAACAGGCGGAAATCGACCTGCTGCAGCGCCTTCACGCCGGGGAATGTCTTGCTGACGCCGGCCGTGGCGAGAATGGGTTCGGGCGCGACGGCGCCCGTGGCGCCGTTCGTGCCCTTCGTGCCAATAGCCGGCTGGTTCGGTTCGGAAGCGGGATGGGTCATGGACCTCGCTCGATCGGCTATGCGTGGGTTCGGCAGGTTCCAGCGGCATCCTGTTGAAAAGAGACCGCCCGCTGCCGAAGCAGCCCGGGCGGCCAGGCACCACTGGAGAAACCTGTTCGATCTATCCGGACTTGTACGTCTCCTCCGCGCCGCCCAGGCAGCGGCGCATGTCGTGAGGAAAGCCTGGTCTGCGCTTCAGTACTTGCGCGTCGGCAAAGTTTGCGCCGCGACGCTCATCGGGAAGACGGTCTCTTCCGTGAGGATGCGTTTGGGCAGCGGCTTGCCGGCCACCACGTCCTTCACCGCCGACATCAATTGCGGCCCCAACAACGGGCTGCACTCCACGTCGACGTTCATCTTGCCCGCGGCCATCGCCTGGAAGCCGCCCTTGGTCGCGTCGAACGACACCACGACGACGTCCTTGCCCGGATGCATGCCGGCCTCTTCCATCGCCTGGATCGCGCCGAGCGCCATGTCGTCGTTATGCGCATAAACGACGTTGATCTTGTTGCCGTAGGTTTTGATGAACGCTTCCATGACCTGCTTGCCGCCGGCCAGCGTGAAGTCGCCGCTTTGCGACGCGATGATCTTGAACTTCGGATCGCTCTTGATCACTTCGATCAGACCGGCGTGCCGGTCGTTGGCGGGCGCCGAGCCGACCGTGCCCTGCAGTTCGGCGATATTGATCGGGCCTTTGTCGTCTTTATAGTGATCCGCGAGCCAGTGGCCGCCGCGCCGTCCTTCCTCGAGGAAGTCCGAGCCGATCATCGTCACGTAGAGCGAGGTGTCTTTGGCGTCGATGTTGCGGTCGGTGAGAATCACCGGAATCTTCGCGGCTTTGGCTTCGCGAAGCACGGGTTCCCAGCCGGATTCAACGACCGGCGAAAACGCGATCACATCCACTTTTTGAGCGATATACGAGCGGATCGCCTTGATCTGGTTTTCCTGCTTCTGCTGGGCGTCGGAGAATTTGAGCTTGATCTTCGCCTCCGCTGCGGCGGACTTGATCGACTCGGTGTTGGCGGTGCGCCATGCGCTTTCCGCGCCGACCTGCGCGAAACCGAGCGTAATCTGTTTGTCCTGCGCGTAAGCGCCCGGCGTAGCCAGCGTCAGCGCGCCGATGCCCGCGGAAAGTGCGAGCGCGCCCAACGCACGACATGCGGCACGTCGTGTATTCGCCATGACTGTCTCCTGATCGTTGTTGTCTAGGCGACCCAGCGAACCTGCCCAGCCCTTCGGCCCTCACGGTGCGTGGATCGTGATGTAGCGTACTGTGTGGAGCGTTAACCGTCCAATCATATGATTCGCGGCAGCAATATCAATTTTGGTATAGCCGGCGGGATCGGCGCTGGACGGGACGGCAGCGAGCGGAAAAAAGCGGAAAAATTAACGCTCTGCCGCGCGCGGCGCCACCCAGCGAAACGTCAGATTGACCCGCTCGCCAGTCACGCGCGGCTCTTTCGGCACCCGGTGCCGCCACTGTGCCTGGGTGTCGCCCTTCATCACCAGCAAGCTACCGCCCTTCAGCGAGAAAGACTGCACGACGCCGGTCTTGTTGTGCCGCAAATCGAACGTGCGCGCGACGCCCAGGCTGACCGACGCGATAACCGGCTGCGCGCCGAGTTCGGGCTCGCGATCCGCGTGCCAGCCCATGCTGTCCGCACCGCTGCGGTAGCGGTTGAGCAGCACGCTGTTGAAGCGCGCGCCGCAGATGGTCTCCACGGCCGTCTTCAGTTCTGCGACGGCCGGCGTCCACGGTTGCGGCACGTTGCGAATGCCCGAGTAGACATACACCGCGTCCGGCTCGCCCTGCCACGCGGTCAGACGCGGCAGCGCGACGCGGCCGGCGGGCGTGCCCATCGTGTCCTGCCGCCAGGCCACTTCGCCGATCAGTTGCGTCAAAGCCCGCGCCGCGGCGGCGGGGGTCAGCCAGTCGGGATACCAGTCGACGTCGGGCGTCGGCAGGTCGTTGAAAAGATCCATCATGCGATTACCTGGATGCTGAATGAGATCGCGCAGACCAGACATGCGCGGTGAGAACCCTGGCTATTATGGCGGGAACGACGAATGCGTTCGCCCCCGTGCATTGCGCTGTCATTCCACCCTGCCGCTAAAATCCCTCATTTTTTTTCAACGGACTCCCGTCATGACTCTCTCCGATCATGCACTCGATCAACTCTTTCGCGAAGCGCGCACGCATAACGGCTGGCAGCCCAAGCCGGTCGACGACGTCGTGCTCAGGCAACTCACCGAACTGGCCTTGCTCGGACCGACTTCGGCCAATTCGAGCCCCGGCCGCTTCGTGTTCGTTAAGACGCCGGAAGGCAAGGAAAAGCTGCGGCCGGCGTTATCGGCGGGCAATCTGGACAAGACGATGGCTGCGCCGGTCACGGTGATCGTCGGGATGGATATGGAGTTTTACGAGCATCTGCCGAGACTCTTTCCGCATGCGGACGCGCGCAGCTGGTTCGCCGGCAACGACCGCGCGATCGCGGACACGGCGTTTCGCAACTCGACGCTGCAAGGCGGCTACCTGCTTCTTGCCGCCCGCGCGCTCGGTCTGGACACGGGTCCGATGTCGGGCTTCGACGCCGCCAAAGTGGACGAAGCTTTCTTTGCCGGCACGACCGTGAAGTCGAATTTCCTGATCAATCTCGGCTACGGCGATCCGTCGAAACTGTTCGCACGCAGTCCACGTTTCTCGTTCGACGAAGCCGCGCGGATTGTCTGACGCCCGGTGCGGCTGGTGCGTTTGCCGCCAATGCGCTCAGGTGAGGACCGCCACGTAAAACACCACCGTGCCGATCAACGCGCCGACGAAGCAGAATCCCTCTTCGGCCTCGTCACCATTCGAGCGCAGCCATGCGCCGACGACGCCGAACAGCCCCGCGATGCCCAGTGCGACGCACAGCATCACCACGTCGAATAGCGCGCTCTTGCCCAACTCGGAGAAGTCGACGTTGCGCACGCCGAAATACAGGCCAACAGCCATTAACGAAATGCCGACGAGCGGCAACATCACATGACTGCCTTCTCGCCCGACGTGATGCGCGTGATGCTCATGATGTGCGTGGCGCAATTGATGGCCCGGTCTGAGCAGCTTCATGATGTGCCTCCCCCATCGCCTTTTCCGGCGACCAAACCCGTCATTTTCGAACCGCTGCGGCCCTCGCGGCGACCTTGAAACGAGCCCGTTCCTTTTGAGAATAGTCCACGCGCGGACACAATTCAAAGCCCATTTAATTAGGTTGCCATAGCACGCTTTCACAAGTCTCGCGGGCGCGGGAAATTGCTGCGATGCACGAATGCGCTCACGCGTTCCGCGCGGGGCGTGCAGCGGCCTGTTTGCAAATCTGGCGTCGTCGGCAAGCGCCGGCACATGCCGGTAGAATGGTTCGCCCCGGTCGCGAGCAGCGTTGCTGCCGACGACCCATCGCCGACGCTCCTCAATTCGTGCCGGCCCCTTCCCGCCCTGATCCTCTTATGCGCCGCTCATCGTTTTTTGTTCGCTTCATTCTGATTGGCATCCTGCTGCATATCTACGTTGGCTTACGTCTGATTCCGGACATGCCGGTCGACACCACCGGCCGCTGGTTGAGCGGTGTGTGGCTCGTGCTGTCGATCTTCCTGATTCCGCTGGGCATGATGGCGCGCAGCATCAAGCAACAGCCGCTCGGCGACCGGCTTGCATGGGTTGGGCTGCTGGCGTTGGGCTTCTTCTCGTCGCTGCTGGTGCTCACATTCGCGCGCGACCTGGCGCTCGCTTCGCTGCTGACCGTCGACGCGATCTGGCCGAACACCATCGCAATCGCCCATTGGCGAACCGGCTCGGCGGCGGCGGTGCCGTTGCTCGCGCTGCTGTCGACGCTGGTGGGCCTGTTCAATGCACGTCGCCGTGCGAAGGTGGTGACGATCGACGTGCCGATCGACGACTTGCCGGCCGAACTCGACGGCTTCACGATCGTTCAGATCAGCGACATTCACGTGGGGCCGACCATCAAGGCCCGCTACGTGGATGCGATCGTCGACGCGGTGAACCGGCTCAAGCCTGATCTGATCGCCGTCACTGGCGACGTGGTGGACGGCAGCGTGCAGCAGTTGACCCGGCACACGCAACCGCTGTCGCGGCTCAGCGCCCGTCACGGCGCTTTTCTCGTGACCGGCAACCACGAGTACTATGCCGGCGCGAATGCTTGGATCGACGAGTTCCGGCGCCTGGGTCTGAACGTGCTGCTTAACGAACACGTGATCGTCGATCACGACGGCGCGCGCGCGGTCATTGCCGGCGTGACCGATTATTCAGCAGGCCATCACGATCCGTCGCATCGCAGCGATCCGGTTGCGGCGCTCGCCGGCGCGCCAGGCGACGTGTTGATCAAGGTGCTGCTCGCCCACCAGCCGCGTTCCGCCGAAGCAGCCGCAGCGGCGGGTTTCACGCTGCAGTTGTCGGGCCACACGCACGGCGGCCAGTTCTTCCCGTGGAATTTCTTCGTGCGCTTTCAGCAGCCGTTCACTGCGGGTCTCGCACGCCTGAACGGACTGTGGGTGTACACGAGCCGAGGCACCGGCTACTGGGGCCCGCCGAAGCGGCTGGGCGCGCCGTCGGAAATCACGCGCTTGCGCCTCGTACCCGGCGAGCCGGACTAGGTCGACGGTTACGCAGTGGACGGTTACTGCACCGGCGCCACGGCCACGCTGACTTCCGGCGCAAACGTCACCGATACCTGCATGCCCGGCGCGACATTGGCGACCGCCGCCGGCTCACGGCTCTGGATATGGAACGCCGAGCCGTCCGCGCCCTTCAGCGCCAATACGCCGGTCGCGCGATCGATTGCCGCGACCTCGGCGGTCACCGTTTGCGGCGTGTCACGCGGGGCGGCTGGCGCGAGTTTGCCTTGACCGTCCGCGGCATGCGTGACCCGGATCACCGCGTTGCGGATCATCCGGATATGGACCTTGCTACCCTGCCTGATCTGCGCGAGGTTGCGCGCGTCTGTGACGATGAAGGCGCCTTCGCCGCCCTGCGCGTCGAGCACGGTCAGCGAGCGCTTCGCCGGGTCGATTGATTTCACGACACCTTCCGCCTGCATCGTGCGGCTGCCTTCGAACGGTGCGGGCAGAAGCGCGGCGGACGATACAAGCGGCGCGAGCGCCAGCAATGCGCCGGCAACGATGCCGGAAGGTTTAACTTTCATACATTCCTCAAACAGGCTGAACGGCGGAAAAGCAGCGATGTCGTGCTGATGAATTGCGCGTGGCTCGCCGCGCAAAGACGACTGAACAGTGCACGAACAAAACCGTCACAAGCAAAACGCAAAAAGCGAACGTGAATTGAGCGCCGCAGCAGCACGACATGCTGCGGAGTATCCAGACAGTTTGTTTTCCGGGATGGACACCGTCAATATTCGGAGTCCGTATTTACATGCGGATCATTCCGCAAAATCAATCGAAACTTCGTCAGACACGCGTCGAAGGATTCGCTACGTCCAATGATCGCGCCTTGACTTAACTTTGCCGAGGCGCCTAAAATTCGCCCACTCCATTCAACCGGAATCACGATCTTGGACAGTAGCAGTTGTACTCGTCGAGCTTCGCTTCGCCCGATCGCCTGATCGGCAAGATTTCCGCGTCAGTCTTTTCTCTGCCGCCGTCTTGCCTTCGGGCCCGACGGTGCACGTTGTTCGCAACCCGTTAGTATCAGTGAAGTGCCATTGAAGCCGCGCATCGCACATTGCCATGCCGATGCTGCACGCCTTCGCGCGCCGCGAGCCATTGCTCGCGCGCTTCGTCACGCCTGACCACGCGCGCCCCATCGCGGCGACGCGCTGCTGTCACGCGTTGGGTTCACACTGCGCGAACACGCGCATCAACCTTTCTAAACGATGACATTCGAATTCGTCTGGCGACTCCTTGCCGCCTTTGCCTGTGGCGTCGCCATCGGCCTCGAGCGGCAGATGCGCCAGCGCAATGCCGGCTTGCGCACCATCACGCTGGTCGCGAGCGGCGCGTGCCTGTTCGTCACGCTCGGCGTGCTGACGGGCACCGGCACGGCCGGCGTCACCCAGATCGCCGCGTATGTGGTGTCCGGCGTCGGCTTTCTCGGCGGCGGCGTCATCATGCGCGACAAGGGTTCCATTCAGGGGATCAACACCGCGGCGACGCTGTGGTGCTCGGCGGCGGTGGGCGTGTTGTGCGGCGCGGGTCACTATGGGCCGGCGCTCGCCGGTACCGTGGTCGTGCTGGTGATCAACACGGTGCTGCGCGAAGTGAGCCGCACGATCAACGCCACACCGGTTTCAAATGCCGACCTGGTGCGCGAGTACGTGTTGACGATCGTCTGCCGTGAGGCCGACGAGATCCACATTCGCACCGCCATTTCCAATTCGATGTACTCGACGCCACTGTCGTTTCAAAGTCTGACGAGCGAAGACGTCGAGCACGAGACCGGACGAATCCGCGTGACGGCGACGCTCAAGCTGCATCCGAAAGACCAGTCGAAGCTCGAACAGATGGCAAGTCGCCTGAGCATGGAAAAGAGTGTGTCCAGCGTCAGCTGGACGGCAAGAGAAGCGGAGCCGACGCCGGAGTGACGCACCGCGTGCAGGTCCCCCATGTCAGCGCGCATCGTCTACACTTCATCTGCAATAGATTCAGACATTGTTAATTCAGCGTCCTGAACATGGACGGCCCCATCACCTTCGACTAAGCTCTAGGACCGTGATTTTTTTCACCTAACCATGGAGTCCCGAATATGGAACACGGCATCATTGCATGGCTCATCATCGGCGCGATCGCGGGCTGGCTCGCAGGTGTGCTGGTCAAAGGCGGCGGCTTCGGCCTGATCGTCGACATCATTGTCGGGATTGTCGGCGCGTTCATCGGCGGCTGGCTTGCCGGCGTGCTGCATATCTCGCTGGGCGGCGGCTGGATCGGCTCGATCATCACCGCCGTGATCGGCGCGGTCATTCTATTGTTCCTTATCCGCCTCATCCGACGAGGCAATTGAGCACAGCATCTGATGTCCGAAGAAGCGTCAGGGGCAAACGCCACCTGACGCTTCGCTGCTTCAAAGACCCGTCTGGGTCGCCGGTAACATCGAGCCGGTTTCATGCAGCCGCATATGCCAGGCGAAAGCCTGGTCCAACCGATGCGGCGTCTGCCCTCCCCCTCGCAAAGCGTCCCGATAGTAGTCACGCAGCAGATCACGATATAGCGGGTGTGCGCAGTTTTCGATGATCAACATCGCGCGTTCGCGCGGCGCCAATCCGCGAAGATCGGCGAGACCCTGCTCCGTCACGACCACGTCCACGTCGTGTTCGTTGTGATCGCAGTGCGGCACCATCGGCACGATGCTCGAAATGCGGCCGTCCTTCGCCATCGACTTCGTTGCGAAGATCGCGCACGACGCGTTGCGCGCAAAATCGCCCGAGCCGCCGATGCCGTTCATCATGTGCGTGCCGCCCACGTGCGTCGAATTCACGTTGCCGTAGATGTCCAGTTCGAGCGCGGTATTCAGCGCGATCAGACCGAGCCGCCGAATCACTTCAGGATGGTTGCTGACTTCTTGCGGACGCAGCACGAGCCGGTCGCGATAGCGCGCCAGTTCGCCGAACACCTGCGCCTGGCGCGCGGCCGACAACGTGATCGAAGCACCCGACGCGAAGGTCACCTTGCCAGCGTCCATCAGATCGAAGGTCGAATCCTGCAGTACTTCTGAGTAAATTTCGAACGCGTCGAAAGGCGAATCGACAAAGCCGGCGAGCACCGCGTTCGCGATCGTGCCGATGCCCGCCTGCAATGGCGGCAATTGGCGGGGCATGCGTGCCCGCGACACTTCGTGCAGGAAAAATTCGATCAGATGGCCGGCGATCAACTGGGTTTCTTTATCCGCCGACAGCACCGTCGACGAACTATCGGTCATATTGGTGATGACGATCGCCGCGATCTTCTCGTGCGGAATCTCGATGGCCGGCGTGCCGACGCGGTCCTGCGCACGAACGATGGGCAGCGGCTCGCGGTCCGGCCTGCGGCCCGGAATCCAGATATCGTGCAGCCCTTCGAGCGCGAGCGGCTGCGCAAGATTGATCTCGACGATCACCTTGTCGGCGAGGATCGCGAAGCTGGCCGAATTGCCGACCGAGGTGGTCGGCACGATGCCGCCGGTCTCGGTAATCGCGGCCGCTTCGATGATGGCGACGTCGAGTTTGCCGAGCTGGTTCGCGCGCAGCATCTCGACGGTCTCGGACAGATGCTGATCGACGAACATGACCTCGCCGCGATTGATCGCGTCGCGCAAGGTCTTGTCGACCTGGAACGGCAGACGGCGCGCGAGCACGTGCGCCTCGGTGAGCATGCGGTCCACGTCATGACCGAGCGACGCGCCCGTCATCAACGTGATACGCAGCGGCTTGCCTTCCTCGCGCGCCCGCTCCGCCAGCGCCACCGGGACGGCCTTCGCGTCGCCCGCGCGCGTAAAGCCGCTCGCGCCCACGCACATACCGTCCTGAATCAGAAGCGCCGCTTCGGCGGCTGAGGTGATTTTTCCGCGCAGCGCGGCACAGCGAATCCGGTCTTCGTACATGATGAGTCTCTCCATAATCACCGGGGCAGACTACCGGTGCGCACGTCTGCGGTGTGCTTCGCCCAGTAGCCGGAATGTCGCACCCGCCGCGGCGTCTTTGCAGCATCCCGATTGGGCTGGCGTCGCGGCCAGGTGTTTCGCCGTTTGCTCAGTGCTCGCGGCAGGGTTAGTCGTACTTCAGGTGTTACGCGTGGCGCTGCTTAGCTGCCGAAATAAATATTGCAGAAGCTCACCGGCCCGACGCACTCTTCTGCTTTGGCCTTCGGCGCTACAACGCCGCCGCGTGCGGCGACGTCGTCGGCGCGCTGCGCATTCGCTTGAGCAACGTGTTGCTCCGGTGCGGCAGGTGCAGTTTGAGCATGAGCGACAACAGCGGACAGAGAGCAGGCAATCAGGGCAATCTTCAATACTTTCATTTCATTCTCCAGGACTTACGGTAGCCGCGCGGCAGTGACTGCGTGGCCGTGGTGAAACTATATGATTGCCACCCGCGCGGATAAACGGGGCTAGCCGGAAGTGATCTTTCCAACTGGAGGAAGGATCGCTGGGGATCGAGGGAATCGGCGCGAATCAACGCGGATCGCCTAACGCGCGTTGAACGGCGCGTCCTTGTCGAGCAACGCGGTGCGAATGAAGTGCAGACAACCCAGGATGCGCTGCAGGTCGTGCCGTCTGTCGCGATCGGCATGCACCATTTGCAGCATGTCCTGCGCGATCCAGGTGGCCGAGCGCACGGAGACCAGCGCGCGTTCGAGCGCTCGCGTATCGGGCCGCTCGAAGAGCAGCGCGAGGTCGGCGCGAGTGCGCTCGATAGCACCGCTCCAGCGTGGATGAAGAGAGTCGGCATAAGCTGCGCGTGCCGTTTCGTTGCGCAGATCGATCACCGCGTGGCCGACTTCGAGCGTGGCGAGCATCCAGCGCAACGCGTCGCGGCGACGCCGGGAACGCCGCGTCAAGAGCATGCGCAGTTGCGAGGTCAGATCGTGTGTGCTCGACTGGAAACGCTGATTGAGTCCCGGCAATTCGCCCTTGCACGCGAACACGGCTTGCGCGCGCAAGTCGCCCATGATCCGTTCGATGAGCCACGGCATATCGGCCGGAAAGACCACCGCGAAGACGAGCGCCGCCAGCAACATCGACGCAGTGAGCGCGATGCCGTTATTGACGAGCAGATCCGGCGCATAAGCGACGACGTTGTCCGGTCCGGCGAGCAGGCAGAAAAATACGGAAAATCCGATGCCATATCCGGCTGCATGCTTGCGAGTCGCGATGAATGCGCCCAGTGCGAGCACAGGTGCGAGCATCGTGCAAAGCAATGGGAAGCCGTCGATGTTCGGATACACGTAGCACGTGAACAGGTAGCCCGTCATGGTCGCGAGCACCGCGCCGAGCGCCATCTGCACGGCCATCTTCGTCGCGTTCGGCGCGGTCGAGGTCAACGCGCATGCCAGCGCCGCGCCGATCACCGCGAAGCCGCCGCTCGGCCAGTCGGTCGCGATCCAGAACGAGCCGGCAATCGCCATCACCACGGCGGAGCGCACGAACGTAAACGCGACGACGAAGCTGTTCGTGTGGCTCACGTAGCGGCTCGAATTGCGCCGCTGTTGCTGGCTTTCGGGCTTGCGCCGAGCCAACGATGCGTAGGTCTCCGAATAGCGGATCCACTCGTCGACGAAGCGGTATAGCAGTTCCGCGGCCGTGTCGAAGTCCGCCAGCGATTCGGCGGTTGACGGCTCCAGTGGGCATCTCGTTTCGCGCACGCGCCGCGGTAAATTCGCCTGGAAGAGACGCAGGCGGCCGGCCAGATGCGCGGCGTCCGCGTCCGGCGCGCTGCGTGGTGCAAGCAGCGCGGCCAGCTCATGGAAGTACGGCGTGATCGCTGCGATCACCGGTGCCGCGCCGCTCGCGCGCAAGCGCTTGAGCAACTGATGCAATGCATGCAGCCGCGCGCAGGCATCCATGAACTCGCCGTTCAGACGGCCGAGATGCTGGCTGCGCGAACGCATCGCCGGGTCTTCGAAGGCGGCGAAGGTACGCGTCGCCTCGAAACCGACAATTTCGTCGACGAGGTCCGCAAAGCGCCGCTCGAATTGGCCGCGTTCGATGCCGCGATCCAGCACGTCGGCAGCGAACGCAGTAAAATTTACGAATCGATTTTGCAGCGCGCGCCGCAGCGCAAGACTCGAGCGCTGCGGCACGATCAGCGCACTCACCGCGCTTGAACACACGATGCCGACCGCCACTTCCGCCGCGCGCGTAAGCGCCGCCAGAAACAGATCGTGCGGCGCCGTGGCGTTCGGAATGCCGATCAGCGCGGCAGTGTAGCCCGCCAGCACGAAGCCGTACCACCTGAAATGTCGATACCGGACCGCCGCAGCAATACAGGCGCTCACCCAACCGATCATGCCGAGCATATACAACTCGGGCTGCTGGACGAACAGCGCGCCGAGCACCAGCGCGGCGACCGTCCCCACCGCCGTGCCGAGAATCCGATAGAAACTCTTTGCAAGCACCATCCCGCTGAACGGTTGCATCAGCACGAACACCGTTGTCATCGCGATGCGCGGTTGCGGCAGATCGAACAGCATCACAATGCCCAGCGCCAGCAGACCCGCCGTGACAGTTTTCAGCAGATGCAGCCAGATCAAACCATCGCTGGTCGACCAGTCGCGCACGGCGGGAATGAACGTCTGGCGATTGAATGTTTGCCACATCACGCTCCACGGCCGGATGTGATCCGCCGTCGGTTTGATCGCATGTTGGCGTTTCATCTGAAAGCAATGCGTCCCGGTTGGTCGCTGAAAGAAGCGCCGGCGAACACCGCGCACACCGGCAGGCAAGGCGTCGATTGTAGGAGCATGCTATGGAGGCATTAAGGGGATAGGTGCGGAACGTCCCTTCCAGAACGGACAACAATGCGCCTGCGAGACAGGCGGACAATACGGCTACTGCCGTGAAATAGAAGGATCGATGGATACGTTACAAAATATGCGCGTGTTCGTGCGCGTGGTCGAAGCCGGTAGTTTCACCGCCGCCGCGCAATCGCTCAATTCGACGACCGGCGCGATGTCGCGCGCGGTTTCGGAACTCGAAGCCCATCTGCGCACGCGCTTGCTGAACCGCTCGACGCGACGGCTCGCGTTGACCACTGCAGGCGAGCGCTATCTGAAGCGCTCCCAGCAGATTCTCGCGGATGTCGACACCGCGGAAGAGGAAGCCAGTTGCGCGCAGGAGCGGCCGACAGGTGCTTTGCGCATGCATAGCTTCGCGAGCATCGGACAGCATTATGTGTTGCCGGCCATCAAGCGCTATCGCGCGCTTTATCCGGAGGTGACCGTCGAGCTGACGTTGTCGCAACGCATGCCCGATCTGTTCGAAGGCAGCGCCGATGTCGCCGTGATCGGCGCCTCGACTCTGCCTGATTCAGATCTCGTGTCGCTGCCGCTCGGGACGACCTTTAGCATTTTGTGCGCTTCGCCGGCTTATGTGCGCGCGCACGGCGCGCCGCAAAAGCCGGGCGATCTGGCGAATCACGAATGTCTGATCCTGCACACCCCGGCGTTTCCACCGCACGATTGGGTGCTCGACGGCCCGCACGGCAGCGAGATGATGGAAGTGAACGGCCCAGTGCACGTGAACATCGCGGAGTCGCTGATTGTGGCAATTCGCGAAGGAATGGGTATCGGTATGGTGCCGCTTTATGCGGCTATTTCGGGGTTGCGTGATGGCACGTTAGTGCGTGTATTGCCGGAACATACGCTGCAAAAGATGAATGTTTATGCGCTGTATCCATCCCGCAAGTTCATCGATGCAAAGACAAGGACGTGGGTCGAATTCTTGCGTACGCACCTGCCGAAGGTGATTGCACGCGATGAGGCGCTGCTGGCTGAAGTTGGGCAGGCGAATTCCGGTGATGTCGAGTTGCCTGTGGGTGCAAGCGGGGTCGGGAACATTGCCGCGCTGTGATGCGGAGTTAGCGCTGGGCGCCGCCGGTTGCGAATAGACGCGGCGGCGCTGAAAGCAGGAATGTGCGTTGGAGG